>CAYVPL010000150.1:0-6639 GCA_964453755.1 uncultured Planctomycetales bacterium | reverse complement strand
TGATGGCGAGCGGCATCATCGTCAGGATCAGGATGAAGAAGAGGAGATTGCCCGCGGCGCGAGTGTAGGCGCCGAATGCCAGAACCAGCGCGCCGATCATCGCGTAGATCGCCAGGTTCGACATTTCGAACACGCGGCCGACTTCCATGCACACCAGGGAGGATGCAACCAAGGCTCCGAGCCAGCCGGCCTGCTGCAGCATCTCCTTGTGGGTGACGCCGGCGGCCACGCGCTCGCTGACCGGGAAACGGCAGGTGGCCATGAGTGCGCCGTAAAGAACGACGGGAATGAAGATGAGTCCGATCTTCAATTGCCACGAAGCGTCGGCGCCCAGCGACATGGCCAGCAGGCCCGCCGCCGCCGCGCCGCCCGGCCAGCCGGCGTGGAGAATGTTCAGCCACTTGGTTTTGTTCTCCTTGAACATCGTGGCGACCACGGGATTGATTGCGGCCTCGATCGCGCCGGCTGCAAGTCCGCCGAGCAGGCTGCCGACGTAGAGCGACCAGTATCCGATCGCGAAAATCGTGATGATGGCGAATGCCGCGTGCGCCAGGAAGGCGAACAGGATCGCCTTGCCATAGCCGATTTTGTCAATCACCAGGCTGAACAGGATGATGGAGACCCCGAACGGCCAGATGCCGACGCCGAGGATTTCTCCTTGCTGCGTCTCGGAGAGGCCGAACTCCTCGGCCAGTCCGCCGAGGGTCATGATTCGCAGCATGAAGGCGAAGGACGTCGCCGTCAGCGCGATGAAGCAGGCCCAGAAGAGTTTCTTCTTGGCGGATTCCGTGAGTTGATCCATGGGGGGTTGTTGAGTTCAGCGCGCCGTCTTGAGGACGGGCTGGGGGTCGAGTTCGAAGCGGAAGTTGCGGAAGCGGATCTCGGAGGGGCCGCCGCTGTGCAACTGCAGCGCCAGGATGCCCGCGCGGGCGCCCTGAGTGTCCGTCAGATCGGCGGTTTTTACGCCGTTGACGGCCAGCAGGATGCGCTCGCCGCTGGCGACGATCTCGTAGGTCGTCCATTCGCCGGGGCGGACCGCCGCCGAGCCGGCCGGCGTGTCCGCCAGCAGGCCGCGGCCGAGCTCCTCGTAGAGCTTGCCCCACCAGCCGGCGCCGACGTCGGCCTGATAGCCGCGCACTTCGCCGTCTTCGAGGCCTTCGCTGCGGAACTGGATGCCGCCGTTGTCGGCATCCTCGGGCAGTTTGACGTCCACGATCAGCCGGAAGTCGGCGAAGCGCAGGGTCGAGCGCGCGAAGGAGTTGCGCTCGAGGCCAGCCGCCGAGCGGCCGACGATTTCGCCGTTCTCGACGCTCCACACCGCGGGGTCCGCCTCCCAGCCGGCCAGGGTCTTGCCGTCGAAGAAATAGGGAAGGGTTTCCGGCGCGGCGGCCAGCAGGGTCTGGCGCGGGCTGGCCAGGTAGGCGATCAGATCGCGCACCTCCTCATCCTTCAGCGCCTGCAGCTGGCCCGCCGGCATCAGCGAGAACTGCGAGCGCTCGACGTCGGGCTGGTTCTGCGCGTTGCGCTTCAGGTCGCGCAGCAGCAGCACCTGGTCGCCGGTCGAGGTGCGCAGGGTCAGGCGCTCCGCGTCCTCGCGCACGACGGTGCCAGCCAGCACGCGGCCGTCCTTCATGCGCACGGTCGTCAACTGATACTCGCGGCCGACCTCGGCGCTGGGGTCCACGAGATTGCCGAGGATGAAATCCAGGTCGGCGCGGTTGCCGCCGGTGATGTCGGGCCCGAGCGTCCCGCCGGCGCCGAAGAGCGTGTGGCAGGCGATGCAGGTGCGCGCGAAGAGTGCGCGCCCGGCCGCAGGGTCGGCGGCGGCCATGAAGTCCGGCGTCAGCAGGGCCTTGTAACGGGCGATTTCCGCCTTGGCGTCGCTGCTCGGCGCCACCGAGCGGCCCCACGCCTTCTCCAACAATCGGTCGACTTCCGGATCGCGCAGATCCGCGAGCTGGCGGCGCACGCCGGCGGCGTCGAGCAGGCGCGGGCTCGCGCTGCCGGCGGCGATGGTGGCGAGGAATTCGCGCGCGTAGGCGGGGCGCCCGGTGAGGGCGGACATCGCCAACTCGCGCTCGTCGGGATCGAAGGAGTCCCAGTTCTCGAGAATGCGCGGCGGCGCGCCGGTCAATTCCCAGGCGGCGCAGGCGGCCAGTGCAGCGGTCTGCAGGTCCGGATCCGCGAGGGCGTCGAGGATCAGGGGCGCGGACTCCTTGTCCTGCATGCGCGCGAGGCCTTCGAGGGCTTGGCGGCGTCCGTCGGCGGAGTGCGCGGCGTCGGCGAGACGCGCGCGGAACAGCGGCGCGAGGTTGACGTCGCCGAAGAAGAGCGCGACTTGACCGGCGGCCTCGCGCACCCCGGTGTCGGAGGAGCCGAGCAACTTGGCGCTGACTTTCTTCCACGCGGCCGGCATTTCCATGCCCGGCTTGTCCTGCAGGCCGATCCACATCTGCGTCAGCATGCGCTGCGCCAGCGGCGGCGCGGCTTCGGCGGAAGCCTGAATCAGCGCGTCCAACTGGGCGGGCGCGCCGACGGCGCAGCGGCGCCACAGCAGGTCGGCGAGGCCGGTGAGCTGCGCTCCCGCCGCCAGGGCGATCGCGCGTTTGGCGTCGGCGGCGACGAGAGGCTCGACGCCGTACCACAGCACGGTCGGGACGTTCTTGTCCGCCGCGTCTTCCGCGCGCGCCAGCAAGGCTGCGGCGATGGACCAGCGCTGATCCGCGGGCAGGCGCTGCAGCGCCGACGCCAGGTAGAGGCGCACCACCGGCGCGGGGTCGTGCTGCGCCAGATCCGCGAGCTTGGCCAGGAAGCTGGCGGGCGCGGCGCGGTCCTCGAGCGCGAGCTGGATGGTCCAGGCGCGCACGTCTTCGTGCGGACTGGCGAGCAGCTGCAGCGCGACGGCGTCTTCCAGCCCGCCGACGCAGTGGAGCGCCCACAGGAAGCGCAGTTTGCGCAGCGGATCCGGATGAGACTCCAGGCGCGCGCGCAGCGCCGCTTTCACCTGCGGCGACACGCCGCGCTCCTGCAGCAGCCGGCGCGCGTTGCGCACCACCCAGTCGTCCGGGTGCTCCTGCAGGTCCACCAGCTCGAGGTCGCTGCTCTCGCGCAGGCTGACCTTGCGGTCCACGGCGTCGCCGTAGGTCAGGCGGTAGAGGCGGCCGTTGGTGCGGTCCCAGATTTCGCGCTCGTTGCGGTGGCAGGCGTTTTTGTCATACCAGTCGATGAAGTAGACCTCGCCGCCGGGGCCCTGGCGCAGCGCGATGCCGCGATACCACTGGTCGTTGGCCTTCACCAGATCGGGCGCGTGCACGCCGACGTAGCCGGAGCCCGCGCGCTCGAGGCGGTCCTGGTTGACGCGGTTGCCGTGGATGTTGTTCATCAGCACGGCGTTGCGGTATTCGGCCGGGAACAGGTCGCCGACGTAGACCAGCGCGCCGCAGTGGGCGTGGCCGCCGCCGGCCTGATCCGTGTTGGGGTCGGCGACCGAGCGGTCGCGGCCCCACCACGCGTGCTCGGCGACGTCGCCGGCATAGTGCACGTGATCGCCGATGGTGCCGATCTCCAGCCAGGGGAACGCGTCGAAATGGCGCCCGCCCTGCCGCTCGTAGCGGCCGCCCTGCACCATGTGCCAGAGGTGCGGAATCACGCAGGCGGTGATGAAGGCCTGGCCGCGATCGTCGAAGTCCACGCCCCAGGGGTTGGAAGTGCCCCAGGCGAAGATCTCGAACTCGCGGCGCTGCGGCTGATAGCGCCACACGCCGGCGTTGAGGCCGACGCGCTGCGCGTCCGGCGTGCCGGGCTTGCCGACCTTGCTGTGCGTGAACACGCCGTGCGTGCCGTAGAGCCAGCCGTCCGGGCCCCAGGTGAAGGAGTTGAGCGTCTCGTGCGTGTCCTGATAGCCGAAGCCGTCGAGCAGGATTTCCGGCTCGGCGTCGGGCACGAGGTCGCCGTTGCGGTCCGGGATGAACATCAGATAGGGCGCGGCGCCGACCCACACGCCGCCGAAGCCGGTGGCGAGTCCGCTCACCAGGTTCAGGCGGTCGTGAAAGACGGTGCGCTTCTCGTAGCTGCCGTTCGCGTCGGCGTCCTCGAACACGACGATGGCGTCGCGCGCCTCGGCGTCCGGCACGCGCGCCGGGTAGGAGTAGGCCTCGGCGACCCAGATGCGGCCGCGCTCGTCCACGTGCAGCGCCACCGGCTGGTGCAGGTCCGGCTCGCCGGCGACCAGTTCGACGCGGAAGCCTTCGGGCACCGTCATGGCGCGGGCCGCGGCCGCCGGCTCGAAGCCGGATTCCTGCAGCGCGGGGTAGGGGTGCACGGCGCGCACGCCGGGGGGGGGAGTGAAGGAGGGCTCTTCGGCGTGGAAGCGGAAGTCGTCGAAGTTCAGGTGGCCCCAACCGGCGCTGGACTGGTCCACGAGGCGCAGGAAGACGCGCTGGCCGGCGTAGGGAGCCAGGTCCACGACCACGCGCTGCAGGGTCTCGTGGTTGGCGCCGCTGGTGCTGAAGAGCACGACGCCGTCGGCTTCTCTGACAATTTCGGCGCGCGTCTCCTCGCTGGCGCCGCCGCCGATCAGGAAGGAGGCCCACGGCTGCTCGACGGCGAAGGCGGCCGAGGTCAGCGTGCCCTGCGGGCCGTCGCCGGCCAGCTCGAAGCCGCCGATCCACCAGGCACCGTCGTGGTTGCTGATCATGTCGGCGCGGCGCGCCTGCACCGCGTCGCCGCGCACCGGCTGGCCGGCGAATGCGGCGCCGTCGGCGGTCCAGCCCGCCAGCGAGCCGTCCTCGAAGCCGAGATTGCCGCCCGCGAGGGCAGTGGCGGCCTCCTGCGGTCCGAGCTGGCGCAGCACGAAGGCGCCGCGCTTGTTGGCGACGACCACGTCCACGCGCCCGTCGCCGGTGGCGTCGGCCGCGGTGACGTCCACGCCGACTCCGGTCATGTCCGAGAGGGACTGCATCTCGAAGCGGACGGCGCCGTTCTCCCGGCGGCAGTAGAAGGCCAGGGTGTGCGGCGGATCGTCGGCGCCGACCTCGCTGCGGTTGTGCGAGCGCCAGCGCTTGCCGGTGACGAAATCCTGCACGCCATCGCCGTCGAGGTCGGCCAGCGCCAGCGCGTGCAGCTCGGAGACGTTGTCCGGCGAAGGCGCGGTGGGCAGAAGTTCGTGAGCCGTGAATTCGCCGGGGGCGCCCTGCTCGAACCAGGCCAGGCCGTAAGAGTGGGCGGCGTAGGAAGTGATGACGTCGGCGTCGCCGTCGCCGTCCACGTCGGTGACCAGCATCTGCGCGCCGCCGTAGGCCGGCGAAAAGGCCACGGGGTGGAAGGTCCAGGCCGGATCGCCGGCGAGGCTGGCCGGCTGCTCCCACCAGCCCTCGCGGCGCAGGATGTCCACGCGCCCGTCGCCGTTGAGGTCGCCGGCGCCGAGGCCGTGCGTGAAGTGGCCGCCCATGCCGTTGCCGGTGGCGGCGTGGAAGATCCAGGGCTTGCGCGGATCGGCGGGATCGGCCTCGGCCCAGCCGATGCGCTCGCCGTTCTGACAAATCAGGTCGGGGCGGCCGTCGCCGTTGAGGTCGCGGAAGGCGGGGGATTCGTTCTCGACCGACTCGATCACCGGAAATCTTTCCCAATTGCCGTCCGGCGCGCCCGGATTGCGCAGCCAGTACGCGGCCTGGCCGGGGAAGCCGACCACGAAGACGTCGTTCTTGGCGTCGCCGTCGAGGTCGAGCACCCAGGAGAAGAAGTGGTCGGAATAGCCGGCCGGATCGAAGGGCGCCGCGTGATAGAGCGCGTGGCGCGCGCGGAAGTCCGGGCCCTCGTACCACCAGGGGCCGGCCACGACGTCGGCGTCGCCGTCCATGTCGAGGTCGCCGACGCTGGCGCCTTCGCACAAGAAGTCAGAGGAGAGCACGGTGCGCTCCCAAGCCGGGAGCTGGCAAAGAGCGGTCAGGGCAAGACTGCAGATCATTTCTTGAGCGGGGAAAGCGTGAAGTCGGGAAGATTCTTCCAAGCGCCGCCCTGCTGGGCCGATTCGTGCGCGAGGATGCCGACGCAGGTCCAGTTCGCGGACTGGCGCGCGTTGGGGAACGGGTCGCGGCCGGCGGCGAGCGCGCTGAGGAATTCGTGCACGAGGTGCGGGTGCGAGCCGCCGTGGCCGGAGCCCTGCGTGAAGGACAGATGCTGGTTCTCGCCGACGTCGTAGACGCCTTTGGTCGTGAACATGCGGATCGGCTCCGGCAGGAGGTGCGCGAAGTCCGGGCACGTCACGCGCTGCGGGATTTCCGGTTCTGGCTTCTTCGCGGTGTGCACGACCAGCGGCTCGTGCTCGACCAGCGGCCATTCGACGGTCTTCTTGGATCCGTAGACGTCGATGCTCTCGCGGTACTGGCGCGCCACGTCGAAGAGCGAGCGGTAGACGCGCGCAGCCACGTCGCTGCCGCGCAGGCGGATCTGCGCGCTTTCGACGGCGAACGGCGAGCCGTAATGCTTCACCAATTCGTCGCGGATGCGGCCGGAGCCGAGGCAGGAGACGGCTTCGGCGTCGGCCTGAGCCAGCGCCAGGCAGGGGCCGACGCAGTGCGTGGCGTAGTGCATCGGCGGCAGGCCGGGCCAGTAGTTGGGCCAGCCGTCCATGTCCTGCTG
>CAYVPL010000149.1:0-6663 GCA_964453755.1 uncultured Planctomycetales bacterium | reverse complement strand
CGCCCTTTCCGCTGCGCCGGCGCGCGCAGGGCGCGGGACGCCGCCGGCGCAGGCCGCGCCCCGGCCGCGGCGCCGCAAGACCCCCGACCCCCGACGCACCACGCCGAACCCGACTACGCCGGACGAATCTGAATCTCGCGCGCCTTCGGCTTCGCCGGAGTGGATTTCGGCAGATGAATCGACAGAACGCCTTGATCGAACTTGGCGTCCACGGAGTCCTCGCGGACATTGTCGGGCAGCGTGAACGAGCGCGCGAAGCTGCCGTAGAAGCGCTCGACGCGGTGCCACTTGGTCTTGTCGTCGGTCTGTTCGTGCAGGGCGCGGCGCTCGCCGCGGATGGTGAGGACGCCGTCCTCGACGGTGACCTTGAGGTCCTTGTTCTCGACCTGCGGCAGGTCCATGTGGAGCTGGTATTCGGTCTCGTCCTCGCGGATGTCCACCGCGGGCGTCCAGTCGGCCACGCTGAGGCCTTCCTCGCCGTGGCTGCGCCGCGGGCTCACGCCCAGGCTGCGGTTGAAGAGGGACATGAGGTCTTCCATCTCGCGGAAGGGATTGGTGCGGGTGAGTTGTGACATGGTTGTGTGCCTCCATCCGCATGGAAGCAAGATGCGTGCCAAACCGGGAGCCGGCCGCCGCGATGCCCGCTGCCACTTTGGCAGACCGCCTTGGCAGGAGGCTGCCACCGGGTTGATTCCGGTCCGCCGGGCCGCCATCGTGGGTGCGCATGATGCGCGCCGCCGTCGGCCTGGCGATCCTGGTCGGCCTCGTGCTGGCGGGGCAGTGGCTCCTCCAGGCGCTGACCGAAACTTCACTGCTGAACTGGTATCTGCAAAACGGCGCGCTCATCGGCTTGGCCTCGTCCATCGGATTCCTGGCCTGGGGCGATCTCAATCGCCACGTGGGATTGATTTCCGCGCATCCGCTGGAATACCTCGGCTCCTGCTTGCAGTTGATCGGCATGCCGATCACGGTCATGGGCGTTCATCTGTCCGGCCCGCGCGAGCCGATCCCAGGCGCCTCGCCGCTGGATGCGGCTCTCACCACCGTCCTGGCGCTGCTGCTCACCGCGCTGCTGCTGGGCTGGCTGCTGCTGGTGGCGCCGGTGCAGTACTTCGTCTTTCTGATCTGCGGCGCGCCCGGCCGCCACTTCGCGCGTTCGCCGCGGCGCACCGTCGCGCGGCTCGAGCGCGGACGGCTGGAGGTGCAGGAACTCGCGAAGGATGCGCCGATGCCCGCCGGTTGGTGGGAAGCGAGTCTCGCGCAGAAGCCGGTCTCGATGACCCACCTCCACGCGTCGCTGCTTTTCCTGCTGCTGAATCCTTGGTTGAGTTGAGCCGTGATCAGGCCGCGTCCACGTGCGGCAGAATCAGCCGCAGGTCGCGGTGCACCGTGAACTGCGCGGCGCGCTCCAAATCCGCCGACTTGGGCTGGAATGCCACGCCGAGGCCCGCCGCTTCCACCATGCACGCGTCCACGGCGCCGTCCCCCACCGCCAGCACTTTGTCAGGTCCGATGCCGGCCGCTTCGCAGAGGTGCTGGAGCACGTTCAGTTTGCAGACCTCGTGCCGCGGGCAGCCGCCGCGCCGCAGCATGGCCGGCGCGGTTTCCACTTCGCCGGTGGCCACGCCTTCGCGGAAGCGCAGCAAGTGCGCCACGCTGAAATCGGCGAACACGCGGCGGCGCACCATTTCCGTGGCGATGAACCAGGAATCGCTCACCACGCCCACTTTGTAGCCGGCGCGGCGCAGAGCGATGACCAGGTCGGAGGCGCCGGGAGTCAGGGGCATCGAGCGGGCGACTTCCTCGAAGTCGCGGCGGCGCAGACCGCCGAAAATCTGCGCGATGCCGCGCATGCGCAGATCCGGATCCAGATCGGGCGCGTCCAGCAGCAGGTCGAGCGGGCCGCGGCGATGATGGCGCTCGGCCAGTTCGACGGCGAAGCGGCCCGCCAGCAGAGTGCCGTCCATGTCCAGCAGCGCGATGCGCTCCGGCTGCCCCAAGCGCTTGCGCAGCCGGCGCAGGCTGGCCCGGGAGCGGCGCTCGGCTTCGTCGGCGTCGATCACGCGACCGCGCAGCAGCCGGCCGTGCCGGGAGGCGCGCCGCAGAATGGCGCGCGCGACCTGCCCCGCCATGTCGGCCAGGCCGTGCAACTCCTTGCGATCGTGCTCGAGCCGGCCGATCTGCACTTCGGCGATGCGCGCGCCGAGCGCGGCGGCATCGAGCAGCAGACTCACGTCCACGCCCCAGTCCGTTTCGAATTTCAGGCGGCGGAGCAGATCGGTGCGGGCCGCGAGGATGCCGCCGAGGGGCTGGTCGAGGTGCGCGACCTCGGGGAAGAAGGCTTGCAGCAGCGGGCGCGCCGTCAGCACCGTGACGCGGCCGCCGTGGCGGGCGAAGGCGGCCTTCACGAAATCGGCCTTGCCGGCGAGCAGCGGGGCCAGCATGCGATCGGCGAGATCGGGCTCGAGGCCTTGGAGATCGCCGTCCAGGAAGAGCACGAAGGGGTGCGCGGCGGCCCGCACGCCGTCTTCCATGGAGGCGCCCTTGCCCAGCAGGCTGCTGCGGATCACGCGGGCTCCCGCCGCGCGCGCGGCCTCCGGCGTGCCGTCAATCGAGCCGTCGTCCACCACGATCACTTCGTGCGGCAGCGAGACGCGCCGCGCCAGCGCGACGACCCCGCCGATGGTGGCGGCCTCGTTGAGGGTGGGAATGATGATGGAAAGGCCTGACATGTCTTGGACGGAAAATTCCGATCGGTTTTCATCCTAGGCCACGCAGGGCGCGTCATGGGCGGTGAATTCAACTATTTCTTGGCGCGGCGCGGCGCGCGGACGGATCATCACCCCGTCCAATTCACATGTTGCACTCCGGCGGGTTGCGCGGCGCGGGGCTCGGGAAGCGGCTCCAGGCCTTCGTCTACGACGGCATGGTGCTGGCCTTCTTGCTGCTGACGTCGGCGGCCGTCGGCAGCGCGCTGCATCTGGCCGTGGGTCCGGTGCGCTTCACGCCGGCGCTGGCGGACGGAGTCGCGTTCCTCGCGCTGATCCTGCCGGTGATCCTCTACGGCGCCTGGGCGGAAAGTTCGCCGCGCCAGTCCACCTTCGGCAAGCGCAAGGCGGGGCTCGTGGTGGTGGACGCGCGCGGCGGACGGCTGAGCCGGGGGCGCGCGTTCGCGCGCTCGGCGCTGAAGTATCTGCCCTGGCAGATCGCGCACTCCTGCCTGTTCCGCGTGCCCGGCTGGCCCTCCGATCCGCAGGAGCCGTCGCCGTGGATCTGGGCCGGGCTGATTCTGGCGCAGGCGCTCGTGCTGATCACGTTGCTGACGTTGTCATTCGGGCACAGGCGCACCCCCTACGACCGAATCTCCGGTTCATACGTGGTCCTGGCGCGCCGGGACGAGTGATGCGCAAGCATCGGTCATAGACTGTCTGCGTGCGCATCAGCCGCATCCTCGCCCTGTGCGTCGGGATCCTGCTCCCGCTCGCGGAGACGGTCCGCCGCTGGGGTGAACTGTGGGCGATGCCGGCGGCCTATCTGGATGATTGGCTGCTCGGCGCGTTCCTGGTGGCCGGCGCCTGGGCCGCGGGCCGCAGCGAACGCGGCGTGCGGCTGCTGGCCGCCGCCTGGAGCGCGACCGCCGGCATGGGCTGGTATTCCTGCTACGGGCAGTGGCGGCACTGGCGCGCGGGCGCGGTGGATCCGGCGCCGATCTCCTCCGGGGCGGTACTCGCGATCAAGATCGCGGGCACTCTGCTGGCCGCCGCAGCGCTGATCGCGACGATCCGCGCGCGCAGTACCATGCAGCGGGAGCCCTGATGCACGCCGACGTCAAGAAGTACAACGATTCGCAAGCGCCGAAGGATCGCGCAATCTGCCAGGCGCTCGCGAAGGAGATCGACGCGGGCCTGCCCGACGCCGAGAACAAGATCTGGCACGCCCACCCGGTGTGGTTTATCGACGGGAATCCGGTGGTCGGCTACAGCAAGCTGAAGGATTCCGTGCGGCTGCTGTTCTGGAGCGGCCAGACCTTCGACGAGGACGGGCTGCAGGCGGAAGGCAGCTTCAAGGCCGCCGAGGCGCGCTACACCGCGGCCGATCAGGTGGACGCGAAGGCGCTGAAGCGCTGGCTCAAGAAGGCGCGCGACATTCAGTGGGACTACAAGAACATCGTCAAGCGCAAAGGGAAATTGGAGCGGCTGAAATGAGCGCGGCCGCCGTGATCCCGAGTTTGCTGCCTCTGTTCATGGTGGCCATGATGAGGCGAGCCGAGGCGAACATCCGTCGGCAACTTTCCAGCGCCGGGGCCGTCACGGCAGAATCGGCGATTCCGTTGTCACCCAGCCGCTCGATCGAAAAGAGACGCCTGCAAGGCCTGATTCACGGAGGCGCGGTGCGCGTGACCGCAGACGGCCGGCACTTTTTCGACGCCGACGGCTGGAACACGTACCACCAGAAGCGCGAGCGCCGGGCGCTATTCGCCCTGTGCGTGGCCGTCGCGGTGATCGGCGTGGCCGTCGGCGTGACGCTCCTTCTGCGCTGACGCCGCTGCCAGGCCCCCGGGCGTCCTACCCGAAGCGCACGCTGTAGATCGGCGGGAGATTGTTGGCCACGGTCTGCCAACTGTCGCCGCGGTCTTCACTGACGTAGAGGTTGCCGGTGGTGGTGCCGAAGGCCAGGCGGCCGGCGCGCTGGTCGAGCGCGTGGCGGTAGATCACGTCGTAGGCGTTTTCCTGCGGCAGGCCCTTGCGGAGCTGCGTCCAGGTGGCGCCGCCGTCCGCGGTGCGCGCGACGAAGAGGCCCCCGCCGACGGCCATGCGCTGCTGATCGGAGACGCCGGGCACCACCCACGCGGTGCGGCCGTCTTGGTCGTCCACCGCGATCGGGAAGCCGAAGTGCACGCCGGCGTCGGGCGCGCTGACTTTGCGCCACGTGGCGGCGCCGTCGTCGCTGGCGAAGACGCCGCAGTGGTTCTGCTGCCAGAGGCGGTCGGGCTGACCGGCGCACATCACGACGGCGTGCGGGTCGTGGCCGGCCCATTCGTCGGTGGGATCGGGCGAGTAATCCATCAAAAGACCGCGGTTGCGCGTGCGCCAGGTGCGGCCGCCGTCGGTCGTTTCAAAAACGCCGGCGGTGGAAACGGCGATCAGGATGCGCTGCGGATCGCGCGGGTGGATCACGATCGAGTGGATGCCGGGCGCGAACTCGCCCTCGGCCGCCGGCGTGCCGAACCACTTGGTGGTGCCGTTGCCCGGGCCCGCGAAGAGGTCGCCGCCGCGCGACTCGTGGTCCCAGAGGCCGCGGTTCAGCGCGAAGGAGGCGCCGCCGTCCTCACTGACGAAGAGCCCGCCCGGAATCGTGCCGACGTAGATGCGCCCCGGCGCGCCGAAGGCAATCGTCCACAGTTTGAGCAGCGTGGCCGGCTTGAGGGTGGGCGCGCCGTCGCCGGGGCCGGTCTCGGTCGGCGGCGGCGGCAGGTATTGGCGCGCGCCCTGCGGATAGGCGATCTGCGGCGCGTCGGCCCAGGTGGCGCCGCCGTCGGTGGAGCGCGAGAGCTTGGCGCCCCAATGGCCGTGGCCGAGCGCGGCCCAGAGTGTTTCGCCGTGCGGATCGCGCGCGACGAAGTTGACGCCCGCGCCGGCGTGGCCGGCGAGGTGCGGCTGCCAGCGGGAGCCGGATTTGGTGATGAGGAAAGTTCCCTTGCGGGTGCCGATGAGGATGCGATCGGACATGGCGGAGGTCATGTTAGCCGCCACTCAGGGCTTGGAGAATCAGGACGCGGGAGCCGTCGGCGACGGCGTCGGTGAGGGTGCCGCGATCCTTGATCGGGCGGCCGTCCACGAAGACGTTCACGTGCTGGCGCAGGCGCCCGGACTCGTCGCAGACGTAGAAGGCGAAGCCGGGGGCGAGCTTCTCGACTTCTTGAACTACCGCGGCCACGGTGCGACCCGTAACGTTCAGCTCACGACCCTCCAGGGATGGGAAAAACGTGAAGAGGTGGCGAGTCAACTCGACGCGAGCCATGCACCGACCATGCTACGGCAGCGCACGCCGCTCCCAACGCAATGTCATGATTCGGTCATGACCGCAGTCCGCATTGCCTTGGCGAACCTCCGCGTTCCTGCAACACCGGAGGAGTCCGTCGCCCTTGCGACATCGGCCATCGCCGAAGCCGCCCGCCGCAACGCCCTCGTCCTCTGCTTCCCCGAATGCTTCATCCCCGGCTACCGCTGGCCGGGCACGACTCCCCCGCCACCCGACCCCGCCTTCCTCGCACGCGCTTGGTCCGCAGTCGACGCCGCCGCCCGCGCCGCCCGCATCACCGTCATCCTCGGCACCGAGCGCCCGACCGAGCGCGGCCTGCAGATCACCGCTCGCGTCACGCACCCGGACGGCTCGCTGGCGGGTTGGCAGGACAAGATCCAGCTCGACCCGTCAGAAGAAGCCGTCTATCCCGCACGCGCAACCGAACGCCGGGTCTACACCGCCGGACCACTGACTTTCGGCGTGGCGATCTGCCACGAAGGGTGGAGGTATCCGGAGACGGTGCGATGGGCTGCGCGTCGAGGTGCGCAGGTGGTGTTTCATCCACACGCGAGCATTGCCGAGCCCGGGAGCTATCGGCCTGTCTCGTTCGCGGACCCCGCCAATACTTTCCACGAGAAG
>CAYVPL010000148.1:0-6672 GCA_964453755.1 uncultured Planctomycetales bacterium | reverse complement strand
GTGGCGGAAGGCGCGCTGGGCGGGCTGCTGGGCCAGCTCGTGGCCACGGTGGAGGCCTATCCGGATCTCAAGGCCTCGGCCAGTTTCCTGGCGCTGCAAGAGGAGCTGGTCAGCACCGAGAACCGCATCGGCTTCGCGCGCCAGGCCTACAACGACGCCGTCGCCGCCTACAACACGCGCCGCGAAACCTTTCCCAATTCTCTGATCGCCGGCGGCTTCCAGCCGGCCGAGATGTTCCGCATCGCGCAGGCGGCGGAAAGGGCGCTGCCCCGGGTGGAGGTCTAGGACCCCGCCATGTGGGAGCAGATCCGGTCCAACCGCATCCGCAGCGCCTTCGTCGTGTTCGGCATGGCGCTGCTGCTGGGCGTGGTCGGCGCTTCGCTGGGGATGATGCTCGGCGGGGCGGGCGGCATGGCCGTCGGCGTCGGCGCGGCCTTGCTGGTGTGGCTGATTTTGTGGATGGTCAGCGTCGCCGACGGCGACGACGTCTTCCTGCGCATGGCCAAGGCCCGCGAGATCAAGCGCGAGGATCATCCACTGCTGTGGAACGTGGTCGAGGAGATGTCCATCGCCGCCAGCTTGGACAAGATGCCGCGCGTCTACATCGTGGACGATCCGGCGCCGAATGCCTTCGCCACTGGGCGCAAGCAGGACAAGGCGGCGGTCGCGGTGACCACCGGCCTGATGCGGATTCTCGACCGGGACGAACTGCAGGGCGTGGTGGCGCACGAGATCGGCCACATCAAGAACCGCGACGTGGCGCTGATCGTCACAGCCGGGGTGATGGTGGGGGCGATCGCCATCCTGGGCGACGTCGGCCGGCGCGCGCTCTTCTACGGCAACCTGTCGCGCTCGCGCTCCGGCAACGACAAGAACGCCGGCGGAGCCCTGATCATGGTGTTCGCGATCCTGATGCTGATCCTGGCGCCGATCTTCGCCCAGCTGATGTACTTCGCCCTGTCGCGCCGCCGCGAATTCCTGGCCGACGCCAGCGGCGCGCGCTTCACGCGCTATCCGGAAGGCCTGGCCCGCGCGCTCGAGAAAATTTCCGGCATGCACGTGCCGCAGCAGGACCAGTCGCGCGTCACGGCGCCGATGTACATCGTCCCGCCCGTGCACGCCGGCGCGATGGCCGCTCGCGGCGGCGGCGGCTCGATCTTCTCCACGCACCCGCCGGTCCAGGAGCGCGTGCGCATCCTCCGCTCCATGGGCGGCGGCGCCGGCGTGGCGGACTATCTGCGCGCCTATCAGCAGGTCACCGGCGGTCGTCTGACAAAAACCATGCCGGATGACGCCGGCCTGGCGCCGCGCGCCGCCGGAGCCGGCGCCGACACCTCGGCGTCGCGCGCGCGCGCCGCTTCCGACGCGCTGCTCACTGCCGGCGGCTGGAATCTGCGCCGCTGCCAGGCCTGCGGCGCGACCGTGAAGGTGCCGCCGCCGCTCCAGGGTCTGGTACAAAAGTGCTTGCGGTGCGGCGCGCGCTTGTCCTGACCCTGGCACCCCTGCTGGCCACCCTGGCTCTGACGGCCGGGGAGCGCCAGCCGGAGGCGCCCGCGGCGTCGGCGGAGCCGGTGGATTTCGGCGGCCAGGTGCGGCCTTTGCTGGCCGAGCGCTGTTTCCGCTGCCACGGCCTCGACGAGCAGAAAGGCGAGGTGCGCCTCGACCAGCGCGAGGCGGTGTTTCGCGACCGCGCCGGCTGGTCGGTGGTGGTGCCCGGCGACGCGGATGCCAGTGAGTTGTGGTATCGCGTCAATGCCGAGGATCCGGAGGAGCGCATGCCGCCGGCCGACGCGGGGCCGCCGCTCACGCCCGCCGAGCGCGATCTGCTGCGGCGCTGGATCGAGGAAGGAGCGGACTGGCGCGAGCACTGGGCCCTCGAGCCGGTGCGCGCCTCCGCGCCGCCCGCCGTCGCCGACGCGTCCTGGCCCTTGCAGGATCTGGATCGCTTCCTGCTGGCCGAGATGGAAGAGCGCGGCATCGCGCCCGCGCCGGACGCGGATCGCGCCGCCTGGCTGCGCCGCGCGACCTTCACGCTCACCGGCCTGCCGCCGAGTCCGCAGGAGGTCGAGGATTTTTTGAGCGACGCGAGTCCGGACGCGCACGAACGCGTCGCCGACCGGCTGCTGGCGTCGCCGCACTTCGGCGAGAAGTGGGCGCGCCACTGGCTCGACCTCGTGCGCTACGCCGAGACGCGCGGCCACGAGTTTGACTTTCGCATCCCGGGCGCCTTCGAGTTCCGCGACTGGGTGGTGCGCGCCTTCAACGAGGATCTGCCCTACGACCGCTTCGTCGCCGAGCAGATCGCCGGCGACCTGCTCGATCCGCCGCGCGTCAACGCCGCCGGCTGGAACGAGTCGGTGCTCGGCACGGGATTCTGGTGGCTGGGCGAGGAAGTGCACTCGCCGGTGGACCTGCGGCAAGACCAGGCCGACCGCACCGCCAACAAGGTGGACGTGTTCGGCAAGACTTTTCTCGGCCTCACGGTGGCTTGCGCGCGCTGCCACGACCACAAGTTCGATCCCATTCTGGCGCAGGACTTCTACGCGCTCGCGGGCGTGGCGCAATCCATCTCCTACCGCGAAGTGCGCTTCGAATCGCTCGAGCGCGATCGCGAACTGCGCGCCGCCCTCGAGGCCTTGCGCGCCGATCAGGAGGCGGCGCTGCGCGCGGACTTCCTGGCGCGATCCGCCGCCGGCTTGCGGACGGCGCCGGACTACCGCGCGCGGGCTGCCGCGCTGAAGGAGGCGCTGAGCGCCGCTGCGGCCGCCGCGAGTTTCGCCGGCTTCGAGGAAACGGGCTGGTCGGGCTGGACGCCGGAGGGCGAAGCCTTCGCCGGCGGACCGCTGCGCCGCAGCGAGCGCCCCGACTACATGCAGGACATGGATCTCGACGCCGAAGGCTGCGCTTCGAGCCACGATCCGCGGGGCGGCCGCGACGTCGGCGCCGCGGACGCCCTGCGCGGCAGCCTCCGCAGCGAGGAGTTCACGATCGAGCGCGACGAGATCCGCCTGCGCGTCGCCGGCGGCAATCATCCCGGCAAAGCCTGCGTGAATTTGGAAGTCGACGGCGAGGTCGTGTTGTCAGAAACCGGCCGCGACTCCCGGCAATTCGCCGAGCGCGTGTGGGACGTGAGGAATTGGCGCGGCCGCCGCGCGCGCATTCGCATGGTGGACGATCAGGAAGGCAGTTGGGCGTGGATTGCCGCCGATCGCATCGAGTTCCGCGACTCGGCCGCGGGATTGTCCGAGCGCGAAGCGGCCCGCTGGGGCCTCGAGCCGGAGCGCCTGCTGGCGTGGGCGCGCGAGGACGAAGAACTGCCGCCGGTGCAACGCGTGGCCTGGACGGCAGAGCAGCGCCTGATCGAAGACTTGGGCCGCGCCGACTTCTCGCCGTTGCTCCAGGACGGAGCCGCCTGGGTGCGGCGCGCCGCGGGCGACGCGCACTTCGGCGCCGACCCCGCGCGTCCGCTGCGGCGCATTTTCGATCTCGGCTGCGCCAGCGCCGATCCTCTGTGGAACGGGCTGCGCGCGGCGGAAGGCACGCCCGCGCCGGAGACCAGCGTGCGCTGGGCGCCGTCGGGCCGCACGCTGCGCTCGCGCGCGTTCCGTCTCGGCGGCAAACCGCTGTGGTACTTGGTGCAGGGCCGCGGCACGGCTTTCGCCAGCGTGGCCAGCCACCGCACTCTGACAGGTCCGTTGCACGGCGGACTGGCGATGGGAGTGGACGCGCCCGGCGGCTGGACCTGGATCCGCCACGATCTCTCCGAATATGCCGGCATGAACGCCCACGTCGAGTTCACGCCGCGCGAGGGGGGGGGCGAGCATCCCGACGAGGCGCCGTTCCTGTCGGTGGCGATGATCGTCGAAGCCGACGCGCCGCCCGCGCTCGAGCGCGCCGCGTCGTGGGAAGGAGCGGAGCTGGCCTGGGCCGCTGCGCATCCAAGTTTGCTGGGGCCGCTGCCGCCGGCGGCGGAGACGGCGCAGGCCTTCCTGGCCGCGCAGGAGAACCTGCTCGCCGCGCGCATCCTGGTTTCGCGCGTCGCGCCGGCGGTGCTCGAGGGCGGCGGCCTCGACGAGCCGCGCTACCTGCGCGGCGATCCGGCACAGCCGGCGGAAGCCGCGCCGCGCCGCAATCTTTCCGCGCTGCGCGCGGCGATGGGCGAGGGGGGGGAAGGTCCGGGCGCGGAGGACAGCGGGCGGCTGGCGCTGGCCGCGGCCACCGCATCCGCCGCCAATCCGCTGACTGCGCGCGTCTACGTCAACCGCGTCTGGCACCACGCCTTTGGCCGCGGCATCGCGCCGGCCACGGACAATTTCGGCGCGCTGGGCCAGCCGCCCTCGCATCCGGAGCTGCTCGACTGGCTGGCCGATCGCTTCGCCCGCGAACACGGCTGGCGCCTGAAGCCGCTGCTGCGCGAGCTCGTGCTGTCGCGCGCCTTCCGGCTGGACAGCGCGCCGCGGCCGGACAGCGCCGAGCGGGATCCGGCCAATCGCTGGCTGCACGCCCATCCCGTGCGGCGGCTCGAAGCCGAGGATCTGCGCGACGCGCTGCTGGCGGTGAGCGGGCGCCTGGATCGCACGCTGGGCGGACCGTCGGTGCCGGTGCATCTCACTTCCTTCATGGAGGGGCGCGGCCGGCCGGGCAGCAGCGGTCCGCTCGACGGCGACGGCCGCCGCTCGCTGTACCTGGAAGTGCGGCGCAACTTCCTCAACCCGTTCTTGCAGGCCTTCGACTTCCCGACGCCCTTCACCGCCATCGGCAACCGCACCGTCTCCAACGTGCCGGCGCAGGCGCTGGCGTTGATGAATGATCCCTTCGTGGACGAGATGGCGGAAGCCTGGACCGAACGGCTGCTGACCGTGCCGCTGGCGGAGGATGCGCGCATCCGGCTCGCCTATCTGGAAGCATTCGGCCGGCCGCCGGCGCCGGACGAGACCGCGATCGGCAGCGCCTTCTTGGCCGCGCCCGGCGGCAACTGGCGCGACTACCTGCACGCCCTGTTGCTGACGCAGGAGTTCCAGTATGTCCGTTGATCCGCGCGCTCCGCTGACGCGCCGCGAGGCGTTGCGCCGCTGCGGCCTGGGCTTCGGCGCCGTGGCCTTCGCCGGCATGTTCGGCGCGCGCGGCTTGCGCGCGCAGGAGCCGGCCGCGCCCTTCCCGCGCAAGATCGCGAAGCGCGTGATCTTCCTCTACATGGACGGCGGCGTCTCGCAGGTGGATTCCTTCGACCCGAAGCCGCGCCTCGACCGCGAGGACGGCCAGCCGATCGGGATGAAGATTCCGAAGACGCAGTTCGCCGACGTCGGCGCGGTGCTGAAGAGCCCCTGGGAGTTCGCCCAGCACGGGCAGAGCGGGCTGTGGGTCAGTTCGCTGTTCCCGCAGGTCGCGCGCCACGCCGACAAGCTGGCGGTGGTGCGCTCCATGACGTCGAAGTTCTCCGAGCACACCAGCGCCAATTACTTTCTGCACACCGGCAACGGCCAGCAAGGGCGGCCGAGCATGGGCGCGTGGGCAGCCTATGGCCTGGGGGCGCCGGGCGCCGACCTGCCCGGCTTCATCGCGATCAACGGCGGGCTGATTCCTCCGGGCGGGCTTGACAATTTCGGCGCGGGATTCCTGCCGGCGTCCTTTCAGGGTTCGGTGTTCAAGCCGGGCCGCCAGCCGGTGGCGAATCTGCGGCCGCGCGAAGAGCCCGAGCGCCAGCGGCGCAAGCTGGATCTGGCGCGCGCGCTGGACCGCGCCGGGCAGGAGCGCGCCGGGGAGAGTCCCGAGATCGAAGCGGCAATCGCCAACGCCGAAACTGCCTTCCGCATGCAGACCGCCGTGCCCGAGGCGGCCGATCTGCGCGGCGAGAGCGAGGCGGTGCGGCGCGCCTACGGATTGGAAGCCGAGTACGAGCACACGCGCACGTTCGGCACGTCTTGCCTGCTGGCGCGGCGGCTGATCGAGCGCGGCGTCTGCTTCGTCGAACTGACGCCGCCAAACACGGGCAACGACCGCTGGGACCAGCATTCCAATCTCAAGCAGGGCCACTCTGACAACGCGCGCGCAGTGGATCAGCCGATCGGCGCGCTGCTCGAGGATTTGGAGCAGCGCGGACTGCTCGACGAGACGCTGGTGGTGTTCGGCACCGAATTCGGCCGCACGCCGATGGCGCAGGGCCGCGACGGCCGCGACCACAATCCCTTCGGCTTCTCGATCTGGCTGGCCGGCGCGGGCGTGAAGGGCGGCACCGTGCACGGCGCCACCGACGACTACGGCTACTACGCGGTCGAGGATCCCTGCGACATCCACGACCTGCACGCCACCATGCTGCACCTGATGGGAGTGAACCACAAGGAGCTGGTCTACCGCTTCGACAGCCGCGACATGCGCCTGACGGACGTGCACGGGCGCGTCATCCGTCCGGTGGTGGACGCGTGAGCGATTCCGGGCGGAGCTTCGTTATAGTGCTGCCCGCTTTGCGGTTCCCGCGCGCAACGAAACCATGAACACGCGTTCCATTTTCAGCCTTCTCGCACTCTCCGCCATCGCCTCCTGCGCCCCCTCGGCTCCCGCACCGCACGTGGCCGCGACTGGCGGCGCCCTCGACCGCAGCGTGCTGCCGATCATCGAGCCGCAGCCGGAGCCCATCACCACGCTGGACGCACGCGACGCCAAGGCGCCGCCGCG
>CAYVPL010000147.1:0-6676 GCA_964453755.1 uncultured Planctomycetales bacterium | reverse complement strand
GAGGGCCGGGTCCGCGCGCGCGGGCATTGCAGAGCGCGCCTCTTCGCGGCGTTCGGCCTGCGCCGCCGCTCCGAACTGCGCGCGAATGCCGCCCGCCGCGCGAGGAGCCCGGCCCGCAGGCGCAGACGAACCCCGACCGACGAACCCGCTACTGAATCACCCGCTTCTCCCAGTTGCTGGCCCGACCGGACTCCATCGATTGGAACCAGAAAGTCTTGCCCGCAAGACTCCCCGGCACGAAGCGGCTGAAGTTGGCGTTGCCGGCTCCGTTGGCGACCTTGATCGGCCCGAAGATCGGCGTCGTGAGGCTGCAGTAGGCGCCGTACTGGCCGAGAAGGGTGAGACCCGGTCCGGCTTCGGTGTAGAGGAGTTGCACGCTGGCGCCCGGCGTTGCGCCCGAGACGGTGACCGTGGCGCTGGCGCCGGCGGTGATCGTGGACTGGACGTTGAGGCGGAAGGCCGTCGGCTCGAGCTCGTAGCGCGCGACCCAGGTGCGCCACGATCCCGTGGAGCCGCTGGTGAATTCGTGGTGGCCCCAGAAGGTGCCCGGGCCGGCCGCGTCGTCGGCGTGCGTGCCGCTGTAGTCGCCCCAGCGGCCGCTCGTGTGCGCGTTGTCGCTGGTCTGCACCACTTGCATCGGCCGGAAGACGTTCAGCGGATCGCCGGCGGCCCGCAGCGCGCGGCCCATCGAGATGTACTCGGTCGGCGAGGAGCGCGAGAAGGTGATGGCGGCGTTGTCCGCGGCGTCCACGTGGATGCTCGGGAAGAAGGTGTGGATGGAGTCGCCGTAATCGAGTTCGCCGTTCTGGACCATGGTCGGCGGCGTGCCGGAGGCCGGCCAGCCGTTGAGGTCGAACTGGTACCAGCGCACCCGCGCGCGCGTGCTGTTCACGTGGTGCACCGCCCACAGCGAGTCGTTGCGCACCGCCACCGACCAGAAGCGCGGCTCGAACAGGAAGGGGCGCGAGCTGGAGCCCTTCTGCGGCGGCTGGTTGGGGTAGGTGTAGGTCGGCACGGTCAGCGTGTGCGTGACGCGCGAGTAGGACGACAGCGGATTCTGGATGGCGTGGAAGATGACGGTGTTGTTGGTCGAGAGTTCCGTGCTCTGCAGGACGTACTGCACCGTGCTGGGGTCGTAGACCACCGGAATGCCCATGGACTGCTGGCGCGCGCCGGCGATCAGCTCGCTGGCCACCACCGGGGCGCCGCCGTTCAGCACCGAGTTTTTGTCAATCACGTAGATCAGGTATTCGTCCGTCGGCGAGAAGAAGTCCGCCGTGAGCAGGATGGAATCCAGGTTGACCGCCATGTTGGGCGAGTCGATGTCCGTTCCGGCCAGCGGCGTGACGTCGATGCGGTACTTCCACCAGTCGGCGGCGGTGGTCGGCGAGTCGTCCTTGGAGACGGCCAGCAGGAACATCGAGCGGTTGTTGGAGGAGCGCTCGCAGGCCATGGCCAGGTAGCGCTGAGAGTGCGGATCCCACTTCGCCTCGGGGTCGAACACGAAGCCGGTGGCGCCCTGGCCGCCCCAGAAGCCGAAGTTGCTCTCGATCTCGTCGCGCCACAGGTTGACGCCGGCTTTGTCAAAGCAGGCGATCTGGCCGTTGACCATGACGATGACGTGGTTCGTGCCCACCGCCATCTCCGGATCCGGCGGCGTCCAGCCGGTGCCGGGCACGGCCTCGAAGCCGAAGTCGGCGCCGGCGGGCGTGTTGCGCGTGAAGGGCGGCTGCGGCACCCAGTTCGGGTCGTAGATCGGCGGGATCGCGGCCAGCAGTTGCTCGTCGTCCACCAAGGCGGCCGCTTGCGGCGCGCCGAGGTCGGGCGCGTCGGCCACCTGCAGTCCGGCGGGGCGCAGCAGGCTGAGGTGCGCCGCCGTTGCGTCGCCCAGGCCGCCGTCGCCGCTCCAGGCGACGGCCAGCACGCCTTCCGGCGTCCACAGCGCGCGCCGCGCGTTGCCGGCGGCGGTGGTGCTCTGCAGGCCGGCGGTCTGCGCAGTGGCGGCGGTGTGGTCCAAGGCCGCGCCCTCTTGGTCATAGCGCGCGATCATCAGGCTTTCGCCCGCACCCGCTGCGCGCTCGGCGTTGTAGGCGACGGCGAAAGCGCCGGCGGGGGACACGGCCACCGCAGCGCCGCTCTTCCATCCGTCCTGCGGCGCAGCCACGAGGAGGCGCGGAGCCAGGGCTTCGCCTGCCGCGTCGAAGCGGCGGCACACGACTTCCCAGCCGCCGGCGCTGGCGCGCAGCCAGGCGGCGACGAAGCTGCCGTCGGCGGCGGCGTCCACGCTGGGCTCGACCTGATCCGCGGCGTCGGCCGCGTCGAGCGCGAAGGCTTCGCCGACCGGCGCGCCGGTGGCGTCGAGGCGCAGGGCCCAGATTTGGGCGAGGTCGGTGAGACGCTCGCGGCGCGACCAAGTCAGCAGATAACCTTCGGGCAGCGGGCAGACCGCCGGCAGGCGATCGTCGGCGCCGAGCGGTTGCGTGAGACTGAGCTCCTCGCCCACGGTGCCGTCCGGCCGCAGAAGGCGGCCGCGCAGAGATGCGCAAGGGCGCTGCTCATCCGCGCCCGCCGCGGCCAATTGGTTCCACACGGCGAGCACGGCGGAGTCGGCTCCGCTGGCCAGCGCCGGCTCGCTCTGATCGCCAGCCGCGAGGTCTGACAACAGCAGTTCCGCGCCCGCAGGCTGCAACTCCGCGTCGAAGCGGCGCGCCACCACCGCGGCGCCGCTGCCGTCCTGACCGAAGGACTCCCACGCCAGCCACACGGCGCCCTCGTGGGTGGCGGCGATCGCGGGCTTGCCTTGCTGTCCGGCGAGCGTGGCGTTGACGCGCAGTTCGTGCGTCAGCGCGCGGCCGGCGAGGTCGAAGACGCGCGCGTACACGCCGCTGGAGCCGCGCTCCTGGCGCCGGCTTTCCCAGGCGGCGTAGAGGCGGCCGCGCGCGGCGGACAACACGGCGCGATTCTGCAGGCTGGAGTCCGTGACGCTGGCGCGCACCGTTTCCAGGGGCGCAGTCGGCGCGGCAGGCGCGGGTTCCTGAGCCGCCGGCAGGAGGAAGGAATAAAAACTGAGAGCGATGGATTGGAGCAACATGGTGATGCGGGGGAGGGCCGACAGGTCAATCCTAGTCCAGATTGCCGGCTCCGCTACCGGCTTTCGACAGAAGATAAACGGCGAAGGAGGCCAGCCAATGCTCGCCTCCGTAGTGGCCGCTGAAGACGTAGGCCAGGCCGGCGTCGGCGTGCACCGCGGCGCTGCGCAGCAGGCGCGCGCGGCGCGGATCCTGCTCCGGTAGGGCGGAGGCGATGCCTTCCATGGTCCAAGCCCGCGACAGATTCAGGCCGACCAGGTGCACGATGCGGCCGTCGGTCAGGTCGCTGACGACCGCGGGTTCGCCCATGGGGCCGAGCTGGCCGCGGCGCAGATCGGGCCAGAAGCGGTCCAGCCACGCGCTGAACTCGGCCGGCGGGAGGATGCGGCGCATCAGGTCGGCTTCGTTGAGGCCCGAGGAGAAGAAATCCTCGCCGCTGGGCTCGAAGGCGAAGGACCAGGCGCGGTCCTCAAGGTACCAGGCGCGCGCGCGCTGCTCGATCAGTTGCGCCAGTTCCGCGTCGCCGACCGCGCGCGCGTAGTCGAGGATCTGCGCCAGCGCGAAGCCCGTGTCGGGATGCACGCCGGTGCGGATCGGGTAGGTGAGGCGCGGCAGGTACTCGCGGGTGCGCGCCACCAGGATGTCTTCGAGTGGGCGCAACTGCTCGCGCCAGCGCGCGGCGTCGGCATCGCCTTCCCAGCTCGCCAGCTCGGCGCTCAGGCGCAGCAGCCAGGCCCAGCCGTACATGCGCTCGAAGCCGCGATTGTCAGAGACCTGGAAGTAGGCCGCTTCGACGGCGACGCGCTCCTGCGCCAGGTGCCGGTCCAGCACCGCGCGCGCCTCCGCGGCGAAGGGCGCCTGCGGGAATTCGCGCAGCAGGCGCACCAGCAGCCAGTGGCCGTGCACGGCGGAATGCCAGTCGAAAGAACCGTAGAAGGAAGGGTGCAGCGCCGACGGCCGCAGCGCCGACTCCGGCGCCAGATGCACGTGCATCGGCTTGTTCGGATACTCGCGCACCACGGAGGCCAGCGCCATGCCGGCAAATCGCGCCGCTTGCTCCTCGTTCCATTCCAGCGCGGGGGGGGTGGCGGGCGCGGCGGCCGATTCCGCCGGCATGGCGCAGGCGACGAGCGCCAACGGCAGGATTCCTGCCGCCGCCAAGGACAGAAACGCGCGCGCGCGGATCAGCATGCGCTGAGTTTAGAATCTCCCTCTCATGCTGCACCTCATCCTCCAGGCCGGAGCGGAAACCGCAGACGCTGCGCCCGCGCTCGACACCTCGCGCCTGATCTCACTCTTCGAGCGCTACGGCCTGCCGGCGATCTCCGCCCTGATCGTTCTCTGCATCACCCTGCTGGCGGGCAGCTGGGTGCGCCGGGTCACCGCCGCCGCCTGCGAGCGCGCCAAGCTCGAGCCGACGCTGGCCCGCTTCTTCGGCGGGCTTGCGCGCTGGGCGGTGCTGCTGGTCGGCACGCTGCTGATCCTCGGCGAGTTCGGCATCGAGACGGCCAGTTTCGCCGTCGTGTTGGGCGCCGCCGGCTTCGCCGTGGGCATGGCGCTGCAGGGGACGCTCGGCAACTTCGCGGCGGGCGTGATGCTGCTGATCTTCCGGCCCTTCAAGATCGGCGACGTCATCACGGTGGCCGGCGTCAGCGGCAAGGTGGACGCGATCGACCTGTTCTCGACCACCATTGACACCGTGGACAACCGCCGCCTGATCGTCCCCAACGGCGTGGTCAACGGCGCCACCATCGAGAACGCCACCTTCCACGCCACCCGCCGCGCCGAGATCCTGATCCTGACCGACGCCGCGCGCCTCGACGCCGGCCGCGCCGCTCTGCAGGAAGTCGTGCGCAAGCTGCCCGGCCGCCTGGACGCGCCGCCGCCGGAGGTCGTGCTGGTGGCCGTCACCGGCCTGGCCGCGCAATGGGCGCTGCGCGCCTGGTGCGCGACGGGGGATCTGTTCGCCATCCAGGAGGCGCTGCTGACCGCCGCCAAACAGGCCGTGGACGCCGGCGGTCTGGGTCCGCCGCCGCCGCCGCCGATCGTCGTGCGCTGAAAGGGCCGAAATCGGCGCGGAATTCGGGTATCCTGGCTCTTCATGGGAGAGTCCGAGCCACTGCCTCACGTGCGCTGCCTGAGTTGCGGCGGCGGTCCCGACGCCGCGGCCGCCGCGCCGCTGCACCTGCGCTCGCAATCGGAGCGCTTCGCCTTCGCCCACTGCCCGCACTGCAATTGCCTGCGGATGATGTCGGTGGAGCGCAGCTCCGGCCGCGCGACGCGCAAGCCGCGCCTCGCCGAGGCTTCCGCCAGTTGATGCGCGGCCGCGCGCGCGCAATCTCCGGCGCCTTGCTGGCCGGCGCCGCTTTGGCCGCCTGCTCGCAGCCCGCCGAAAGCAGCGCGAACGCCGCGCGCTCGGTGTCCCCTTCCACCACTCTCGAATCCGTGGCCCCGCTCATGCGTGAACGCGCCGTCTTCGCCGCAGGCTGATTTTGGAGCGTCGAAGCCGTCTTCCGTGCTGCGGACGGCGTTCTCGAAACTTCGGTCGGCTACACCGGCGGGGCGAAGCCCAGCCCGACCTATCGGCAGGTCTGCGGCGGGGACACCGGCCACGCCGAAGCGGTCGAGGTGTGGTTCGACCCGGCGCGCATCACCTACGAGCGGCTGCTCGCGATCTTCTTTGACAATCACGATCCGACGCAGGTGAATCGGCAGGGCCCGGACGTCGGCGAGCAGTACCGCTCGGCCGTGTTCGTCACCAGTCCTGCGCAGGAGGCGGCGGCCAAGGCGGCCATCGCGGCGCTGAATCAATCCGGACGCTTCCGGCGCGCCATTGCCACGCAGGTCGCGCCGCTCACCGACTACTGGCGGGCCGAGGACTACCACCAGCAGTACTTCGAGAAGCAGGGCTTCGTGCCGGCGCGCCGCGGCAATTGAACGCGACGCGGCGGATCCAGGGCTTCGCGCCCATCGCGGCGCCATCCGCCCGCGTGCTGGTGCTGGGATCCATGCCGAGCGCCGCCTCGCTCGCGGCGGGGGAGTACTACGGCCACGCCCGCAACGCCTTCTGGCCGATCATGGGCGAGCTCTTCGACGCGCGGCCCAATCTGGCCTACGAAGACCGCGCGCGCTGCCTGACGCGCGCGGGCGTCGCCGTGTGGGACGTGATCCGCTCCTGCCGCCGCGAGGGCAGCGGCGACGCCGACATCGAGCGCGGCTCGGAGCTGGCGAACGACTTTGACATCTTCTTCACCTCGCACCCGCGCATCCGGGCCATCTTCCTGAACGGCGGCATGGCCGAAATCGCGTGGCGGCGCCACGTGCTGCCGCGCCTCGAGCCGCGCCTGCGCGCGCTGCCGCAGACGCGCCTGCCCTCGACCAGCCCGGCGCACGCCAGCCGCACCCCGGCCCAGAAACTCGCCGCCTGGCGCCAGGTGGCGCGCGCCGCCGCGCCATGAAGTACGCGCTGCTCGCCTGGGCCGCGCTGAGCCTGCTCGCCCTGCTGGTCTACGGCTGGGACAAGGCGGCCGCGCGCCGCAACGCCCGCCGCGTGCCCGAGTCGCGCCTCCTGCTGCTCGGCTTCCTCG
>CAYVPL010000146.1:0-6703 GCA_964453755.1 uncultured Planctomycetales bacterium | reverse complement strand
GCGCCGAGCACGCGGTGTTGCACCTGCTCTACGCGCGCTTCTGGCACAAGGTGCTCTGCGACGCGGGCCTGGTGAGCACGCCGGAACCGTTCCGCAAACTCGTCAATCAGGGCATGGTGCAGTCCTTCGCCTTCAAGGACGCGCGCGGGGCCCTGGTGCCTGCCGACGAGGTGGAAGAGCGCTCGGAAGGCGCCTTCGTGCGCCAGGGCGGCGCGGAGCCGCTCGAGCGCATCGTGGCCAAGATGTCAAAGTCGCTGAAGAACGTGGTGACGCCGGAAGAGGTGATCCGCGAGTACGGCGCCGACACGATGCGTCTCTACGAGTGTTTCATGGGGCCGCTCACGTTCAGCGCGCCGTGGAATCCGCGGGACCTGCCCGGCGTGCATCGCTTCCTGCAGCGCGTGGTGCGGCTGTACGCGCGCGGTCTGAGCGAGACCGCCGATCTCGAGGTCGAGCGCGCGCTGCACGCCGCCATCCGCAAAGTCGGGGACGATCTGGAGGCGCTGTCCTTCAACACTGCGATCGCGGCGATGATGGAATTCGTCAACGTCGCCACCAAGAAGGAGGCGGCGCTGACGCGCGCGCAGTCCGAGGCCTTTGCGCGGCTGCTCGAGCCCTTTGCGCCGCACTTGGCGGAGGAATTGTGGGAAGAGCTCGGCCACCGGGATTCCTGCGCGCACGCGCCCTGGCCCGCCTGGGATCCGGCGCTGGCGGTGGCCGACGAAGTCGAAATTCCAGTGCAGGTGAACGGCAAGGTGCGGGGGCGCGTCACCGTGCCGAAGGCGGCGGACGCGGCCGCCTGCGAGGCAGCGGCGCGCGCCGCCGCCGCCGCGCAACTGGCCGGCCAGAACGTGCTGAAAGTGGTGGTGATTCCCGGCCGCATGGTCAACTTCGTGCTCGGCGGCCCGGCATGAGCCTGGACTCGCTGCGCGACTGGATCCGCGCGCTGGACGCGGCGGGGGAACTCGTGCGCGTGCGCGCCGAGGTGGATCCGCGCCTGGAAATCGCCGAGATCACCGACCGCGTCAGCAAGGAGCAAGGCGCCGCCAATCGCGCGCTGCTCTTCGAGAAGGTCAAAGGATCGGCGATGCCGGTGCTGATCAACGCCTTCGGCTCGCGGCGGCGCTGCGCGCTGGCGCTGGGCGTGGAGCGCATCGAGGAGCACGCCGATCGCCTGCGCGGGCTGTTGGAGCAGGCGCCGCCGGAAGGATTGCTGGAGAAAATCCGCATGATTCCGCGCCTGGCCGAGGTCGGCGCCTGGTTTCCGAAGAAAGTTTCGTCGGCGCCTTGTCAGGAAGTGGTGTGGGAGGGCGCGGACGTGGATCTGGGCCGCCTGCCGGTGCTGACGACTTGGCCGCAGGACGCCGGACCCTTCGTCACCTTCCCTCTGTGCGTGACGGAGGATCCCGAAACCGGCCGGCGCAACGTCGGCACGTATCGGCTGCAGGTGTTCTCGCGCAACGAAACCGGCTTCCACACGCACCTGCACAAGGACGCGCGGCGCCATCTGGGCAAGGCCGCGGCGCGGGGCGAGAAAGTGCCGGTGGCGGTGGTGATCGGCGCCGATCCCGCGACCTGCTTCGCCAGCGTCGTGCCGGCGCCGCCGGACGTGGACGAGTTGATCATCGCCGGATTTCTGCGCCGCAAGCCGGTGCCGCTCGTGAAGTGCCGCACCGTGCCGCTCGAGGTGCCGGCCACGGCGGAAATCGTGCTGGAAGGCTGGGTGGATCCGCGCGAACTGCGCCGCGAGGGCCCCTTCGGCGATCACACCGGCTTCTACTCGCTGGCCGACGACTACCCCGTCTTCCGCGTGACGTGCATGACGATGCGCAAGGACGCGATCTATCACACGACGCTCGTCGGCCGGCCGCCGCAGGAAGACTGCTGGATGACCGAGGCCATCGAGCGCCTCCTGCTGCCGGTGCTGCAGAAGGCGCTGCCGGAGATTCTGGACTACCGCATGCCCTTCGAGGGCGTGGCGCACAATCTGATGCTGGTGAAGATCCGCAAGCAGTATCCCGGGCAGGCGCAGAAGGTGATGAGCGCCTTGTGGGGCCTCGGGCAGGCGATGTTCACCAAGGTGATCGTGGTGGTGGACGAAGACGTCAACATCCACGACGACTCCGAAGTCGCCTGGAAGGTGCTGAATCACATCGATCCGCAGCGCGATCTGCAGTTCATGATGGGCCCGGTCGAAACCCTCGACCACGCCAGCCGCGCCGCCTGCTTCGGCAGCAAAGTCGGCATCGACGCCACGCGCAAGTGGAAGGAAGAAGGCTTCACCCGCGACTGGCCCGACGCCATCGTGATGGACGAGGCCACCCGCGCGCAAGTCGCCTCGCGCTGGCTCTCATACGGTGTCGCAGACCCGTCTGCGTGAAGTGGCCGAGCGCCGCCCGACCCTGTGGTCGGCGCAGCGCATGCGCCGGCTGCTGAATCTCTATCCGCCGTACTTTCTGCAGCGCATCGTCGTGGTGGACGTGGCCGAAGACTTCTGCCGCGTGCGCGTGCGCCTGAAACGCTCGCTGCTGACGCGCAACCTCAACGGCACGGCCTTCGGCGGCTCGATCTACGCCGCCGCCGATCCGATCTACGCGCTGATGTATTGGCAAGCCCTGGCCCGCCGCGGCTTGGCGCTTCAGACCTGGCTGATGGCCTCGCGCGTGCAGTACCGCAAGCCGGCCGCCGCCGCGCTGACCTTCGATTTCGAACTGGCCGCCTCCGACCTCGACGCCGCGCAGGCCGAACTGCAGCAGCGCGGCAAGTCGGTGCGCACGCACCGCGTCGAGGCTCGCGACCCGCGCGGCGTCATCTGTGCGGAGCTGGAGCTGGTCAACTATCTGCGCCTGCTGCGCGCCGGGGACCGCGCGATTTCCGGCTTCTGAGCCGGCGGCGCGGCGGGCCTGACGGCTAGAATCCAAGACCGATGCGACGCTGCCTGCTCCTCCTGCTCGCCGCCTGGGCGCCCGCCTGCGCGGCACCGCGCACCGACGCGAATCCGCAGGTCACCGTGGAGGAATTGCAGGCGCACGTGGTCTGGCTGGCCGACGACGCCCGCGAGGGCCGCCGCGCCGGCAGCGCGGGCGAGCAGGCCGCGGCCGAGTACGTCGCGCGCGAGTTCGAACGCGCGGGGCTCGTGCCGGCCGGCGACGACGGCGGCTGGTATCAGGAATTCGAAGTGGCGCTCGAGCCGCAGCCCGGCAAGTGCAGCCTCACCGTGGACGGGCGTCCGGTCGCCGGCATCGGCACCCTCGCCTGCTCGGCGACGGGCCGCGTGAGCGCGCAAGTGTCGGCGCAGCCGACGAAGGGCATGGTGGCGCTGGTGCAGCACGCGGGGACGGACGGCACCGCTCTGCGCAACGCGTTGCGCGCGGCCGCCGATGCCGGAGCCGTCGCGGCGCTCGTGGGCCGCAGTCCCCGCGAACTCGCGCAAGGCGCGGGCTGGCAGATCCCCTTCGCCTCGGCGCCGGGAGCGGTTGACGTTCCGGTTCTGACTTTGGCGCCGCAGGATTTTGCGCTGCTCCAGGAATCTTGCGCCGGGGGCAAGGTTGTGCAGGCCGCCGTCGTGGCCGAGGTGCTGCACCCGACGACGGTGGCGCGCAACGTGCTGGGCCTGGCGCCCGGCAGCGTCGCCGACGGCGAGATTCTGGTGATCGGCGCCCACTTCGATCACCTGGGCTGGGGTGGCGAGGGATCGCTGGCGCCCGGCGAGCGCGCGATTCACAACGGCGCGGATGACAACGCTTCCGGCACCGCCGTGCTGATGGAACTTGCGGAACTCTGGGCGAGCGGCGCGCCGCTCGCGGGCGCGGGCGAGAAGAGCGTGCTCTTCGCCGCCTGGAGCGCCGAAGAATTGGGTTTGCTCGGCTCCGCGCACTGGGTGAAGAATCCGACGGTGGATCTCGCGCGCGTGCGCGCCAACGTGAATCTGGACATGGTCGGGCGCGTCGCGAACGGCGCCGTGACAATGGGCGCGGCGGAAACCGCCTCCGGCTTCCGTCCCGCGCTGGAAGGCACGCAGCGCAATCTGCTCGGCGCCGGACTGAGCCTGCAGCTGGCGGTGGTCGAAGGCCCGCTGCCCGGCGGCGGCGGCTCGGATCACATGTCCTTCCACCAGGCCGGAATTCCGGCGCTGTTCTTCTTCAGCGGCTTGCACGGCGACTATCACAAGCCGGGCGACGACGCGGAGAAGCTCGACTACCCGCGCATGGCCGAAGTGGCCTTCGCCGTGTCGGATCTGGTCGCGCAGTTGCAGCTGGCCGACGCCGCGGCGCTGGCTTACGTCGCACCCGCCGCTCCGGCGGGCGGCGCGCGCGAAGGCCGGCGTCCCGGACTCTGGTTCGGCTCCATTCCGGACTACGCGGCGGCGCCCGAGGGCGGCGGCCTGCAGATCGCCGGCACCAGTCCTGGCAGCCCGGCCGAGAAGGCCGGCCTGCAGGCGGGGGACGTGATCCGCAAGTTGAACGACGTCGTCGTCGGCGACATCTACGACTACATGGACGCGCTGGCCGGTTTCAAAGAAGGCGACACCATCACCGTCACCGTGCTCCGCGCCGGCCAGACTCTGACGTTGCCACTCACCTTCTTCCCGCGGCCGACCAACGAAGTCTGAGCCATCCGATGCGGACCTGGCCGTGCATGACCGCCGCCGCGCTGGCCTGCGCGGTCCTGCCCGCCTGCCAAGGGAACTCCTCTGCAAAAGCGAGTGAAACGCCCGCAGCCTCGGTCCCGGCCTCCAGCCAGGATATGGACGTGACAGCAACTCAAAATCCCGGCCCGCCCGCATCCTTCAACCATCTCACGCCCGAAGAGGCGCGCGTGATTCTCCACAAGGGCACCGAGCGCGCCTTCACCGGCGAGTACGTGGATCACAAGGCCGCCGGCACCTACCTGTGCCGGCGCTGCAACGCCCCGCTCTACCGCTCGCAGGACAAGTTCGCGAGCGACTGCGGCTGGCCGAGCTTCGACGACGAGATCGAGGGCACGGTGAGACGCCTGCCCGACGCCGACGGCCGCCGCGTCGAGATCTTGTGCGCCAACTGCGACGGCCACCTCGGCCACGTCTTCCTCGGCGAGCGCTTCACCGCGAAGAACGTGCGGCACTGCGTGAACTCGGTGTCGCTGCGATTCGTGCCGGCGGGGGAAGCGCTGCCGGCGCCGATCGTCAACGGCCGCCGGCCCTGAGGGCGGCGCGATTGCCTCAGATTTCGGCCAGCAGTTTCTGCAGAGCCACCGTCGAGGCGTCGGCGGAGTCGCCTTGGATCATCACCAGGATCCAGCGGCCGGCGCGCGGAAAGGCGACGCTCACGCGCGACTGTTTGCCTTCGTCCACGGTCCGCGCGGTCTGGAGCAGCGCCTGGCGTTCGGCGCCGGCGACCGTAATGGGCGCGCTCTGGGCGCCGGCTTCGGCTTGAAAGCCCTTCAGACTCGGATGCACGTCGGTGAGCAGTTCGGCCAGATGGTCGGCGGAGTCCGGTTCGGCGGCGGCTTGGCGGACCACCAGCAGGAGATTCTGATAGCGGCTGTCCACGGCCCACACGACGGCCTCGTCGCTGCCTTCCTGGCGCTCCATGCGCCGCGCGAAGAAGGGAACCAGCGGATCCGGCGGCGCGAACTCAGGCAGAATGGCGGCCGTGCGCGCGCGAACTTCGTCGGCGTCGCTGCTCATGTCCATTCCGGCCACCATGGACCAGTAGCCCAGCGCGCCCGCCAGACTGGCGACGATGACGAATCCGCCGCAGCCGAGGGCGATCTTTGAGGAACGATCCATGGGCGGGATTGTAAGGAGGCTCGCAACTCGCCCGCGCGTGGCTGCGCGGGGTATAGTAGGGATCTGGCCTGGGGGTGGCCGTCCGCGCAGTGCGGCCGGCCTGAGATCAAACCCCGGAACCTGATCCGGATCATGCCGGCGGAGGAAAGAGCCAAATGAACGCCCAAGAACCCATTTCGATCCCGGCGCCCGCCCAGTCCCGCAATCGCGTGGAGTCCGGCGCCTTGCAGCCGCGCGGCATTCCGACTTTCGAGGACTGCTATCCGCGCTCGACCAAGGAGTTCCGCGATGTGCGGCACGGCGACCTGCAACTGCGCGTGCCGTTCCGCCGCGTGGCGCTGACCAACGGCGCGCACTTCGAGCTGGACGACGTCAGCGGCCCGCAAGGCGTGGATCCGCGCCAGGGCCTGCCCGCCGTGCGCGCTTGGGGCGGACTGCCGCCGGGACAGACGCAGCTCAGCGCCGCCCGCATCGGCCTGATCACCGCGGAAATGGCCTACGTGGCCGCGCGCGAGGGCATGACGCCGGAATTCGTGCGCGACGAGGTTGCCGCGGGCCGCGCCGTCATTCCGGCCAACCGCCTGCATCCGGAGCTGGAGCCGATGATCATCGGGCGCAAGTTCCGCACCAAAATCAACGCCAACATCGGCAATTCCGCGACGCATTCCTCGATCGCCGAGGAAGTCGAAAAGCTGCAGTGGGCCACGATGTGGGGCGCCGACGCGGTGATGGATTTGTCAACCGGAGCGAACATCCACGAAACGCGCGGCTGGATCATGCGCAACGCGCCGGTGCCGATCGGCACCGTGCCGATCTACCAGGCGCTGGAAAAGGTGGGCGGGGATCCGTCCAAGCTCAACATTGACGTTTACCTGGAGACGTTGCGCGAGCAGGCCGAGCAGGGCGTGGATTACTTCACCGTGCATGCCGGCG
>CAYVPL010000145.1:0-6779 GCA_964453755.1 uncultured Planctomycetales bacterium | reverse complement strand
GCTTGGACGTGAATTTGCGGTGCGTCCACTAGTCGGCCAGGGGGCCGGACGGGATGCGGGCGTCGAGCTGCAGCGCCATGGTCAGTTTCCGATCAGGCCGGTGACGACGGCCAGCGGCATGGACAGGTTGCCCAGCAGAATGAGGCCGGCGAGGCCGGGGCCGAGGAGATCGGTCCAGCAACGATTGCGCCGGCCGCGCAAGCCGAGAGTTTGCACCAAGGAGGACGCTCCGTGGTGGATGTGCACGCACAGAATCACCTGCGCGATCACGTAGGCGATGGCGGTTGGGACGTGCCGGAAGCCGGCGATCACCATGCCGTAGACGTCGGGCCGGCCCTCCGCGTCGAGGCCCTCGAAGGCGCCGGCCGGGTCGTAGACGCCGACCGTGAAGTGCAGCAGGTGGTAGATCACGAAGGCCAGCACCAGCACGCCGCTCCAGACCATGGTGCGCGCCGCGTAAGAAGTGACGCGGTCCTGCTTCATCTGGTATGCGATCGGGCGCGCCGCGCGGTTGCGCCGCACCACGATCGTGGCTGCCCACACGTGGAGCACCAGGCAGGCCAGCAGGCTGAGGCGCATGGCCCACAGCAGCGGTCCCAAGTCCTTCAGGAAAGCGGCGTAGGCGTTGAGCTTGTCCTGCCCGGAGAAAACCTGCAGGTTGCCCACCATGTGCGCGAGCACGAAGAGGAGCAGCAGCACTCCCGTGACCGCCATCACGGCCTTCGCACCCACCGAACTCCGCGCCGCGCCGGCCATGCTCTGTTTCATCGGCGCCGGATGATACCAGCGCCCGGGAGCGGATCGGCTGCGGCGCGTATCTGCCGTCAGTCCATCAGGACCGTCGTGTTGAGCAGCGCGACCACCACCGCGAGCAGCGTGTAGCCCGCAATGAGTCCGCCCGCCACCGGCATCAGGTACGCCTCGGCGCTGCGCTCCGAGCGCTTGGTCCAGGCCCACGCGATGACGGCTCCGAGCAGCATCAGGATCGCGTACTGGAAGCCGAAAATCATCCCGAAGCCGAAACCAGTAGCCGAAGGCAGCCACTTCTTCCACTTCGGCAGTGCGGTCTCGAGGATCACCAGGCCGATGCCGACGGCGAGGCCCACCCAGATCAGCAGCAGGTGCATCGGGTGCAGGCTGTCGAAGCCGAATTTGAACACGTCGGCCACGGCCTTCCAGGTGGCGGCCGCGGGCGCGTCGAATTCGGGCTCCTGCACCAGAGTTCCGGCGGCGTCGGTGACTCCGGTCAGGAGGGTGGCATCCCGGACCAGCAGCCGGAAGCCGAGAGCGGTCGCCACGCTGCCGGAGATGACGCCGAGAAACTGCGCCATGAACTGCCGGCGAGGATTGGCGCCGAGCAGGTAGCCCGACTTGAGGTCCGTGAGGAGGTCGGCGCTGTTGCCCGAGGCGTTCGCGGTGATCGAAGCCGCCATCAGGTTGGCGGTCGCGTTATTGGGCAGGAGCGCGCCGTAACTCAACTGCATGATCTTGCCCAGCGGTCCCATCGGCGTGATGTCCGTCTCGCCGGTCACGCGGCAGGCAACCAGGCACAGAAAGAACGTCATGATCACCGCGAGCAGGCCGAGCAGCAGCGGCACCTCGAAGTAGACGTCGGCCAGGACCGCGGTCAGGCCGCCGAAGACCGCCATGCCCGCCAGGAACCATGTGATCGGCACTTCGGTGGCGCGCACGCGGCTCTCGAGCGCTTCGGCGCCGCTCGCGCCGGATCCGCCGAGGCCGCGGAAGGCCCGGGCGATGGTCTTCCACTGCAGGCCGAAGGCCAACAGGCTCGAGGCCACCAGCACCGAGACGCCCAGCCACAGGCCGGCCTCGCGGTACACCTTGTGCGGCGCGGTGATCGCCGTGACGACTTCGCCGGCGGGATTGGTCCAGGACCACTCCACGGCCGTCGGCGCGAGGCCGTAGTAGATCACCAGGCCGCCGATCAGCATCGAGAAGGTCGTGCGCAGGCCGACCAGCATGCCCGCCGCCGCCATGTAAGGCGCGGTCAGGTCCAGATACCAAGTCCATTGCGAGGGCAGCGTCGCGGCGCCGGTCTTCGGCATGCGCGCGGGACCCGGCAGCCAGTCGAGGAAGTTGATCTGCGTCGGCACCAACGAGTCGCGCTTGAGCCCGAGCAGCGGGCCGATGCGCAACTCGAAAAGGAAGGGCAGCACGCCGCTGATGCCGGCGGTCCAGAGCAGCGCGCGCGCCTTCTTCATCGCCGTCTGACCTTGCGTGAACAGCGACTGGATCGTGACCGCCGCCGCCGTGCCGGTGGGGAAGCGCAGGCGCTCCTGATTCACCATGTTGCGCTTCATCGGAATCGCCATGATGGTGCCGAGGAAGCCGATGCAGGCGGTCCACGCCATCACCACCAGGATCGGTAGGTGCGTGCCCTGCGGATTCTCCGGCGTGGCCGAAATCATCAGCATGGCCGGAATGGCCGAGACCATCGTGCCGCCCGTCGCGTAGCCGGCTGCCGACGCGGTCGAGGCCATGCAGTTCATCTCCAGCGGCCCCATCGGGGTGCGGGCCAGGCGCAAGGCCAGCAGCAGTTGCCAGAGCGCGAAGCCGACCAGCGCGGCGGTGATCACGACGCCCAGCGACCAGCCCGCGGTGAGACCGACGTAGAGGTTGGTGAACGCCAGCACGAATCCGAAGATGGACCCGGTGATGACCGAGCGGATCGTCAACTGGGCCACGGAGTCGCCGCGGTAGATCCTCGCGTACCACTCCTCCTCGTTCATCTCCTGGACCTCGGCCGGACCGGCTTCGAGCGGTTTCGCGAGCGCGACTTCTTCCGGCGTGCGGGGAGCTTTCTGGAACAGGCCCATGCCCTCAAGGTAGCGCTGCGTCTAGGCTGACCGGGAGTGAGCGGCCCCCCGACCTTCATCGTCAACCCGGCTTCGGGCGGCGGGCGCACCGGCGCGCGCTGGCGCGAGTGGGAGCCGGAGGCGCTGCGGCGGCTGCCCGGCGCGCGCGTCGTGCAGACGGCGGCCGCCTTCGACGCGGCGCGCCTCGCCACCGAGGCGGTGCTGGGCGGATCGCGGCTCGTGATCGCGGTCGGCGGCGACGGCACCGTCAACGAAGTGGTGAACGGGATGATGGCGGCCGGCGAACCGGCGCGAACGGAGTCCGCGTTGGGCATTCTGCCTTGCGGCACCGGATCGGATCTGGCGCGAGGATTGGGCATTCCGACGGAGATAGGAGCCAGCCTTACCTTGATCGCGGCTGGCGCCGCGAAGGCGAGGGCGCTCGACGTCGGCCGCCTGCGCTGCGTGAGCCTGGCTCCCGGCGGCGCCGCGGTGGTGCGCCATTTCGTCAACGAAGCGGACTTCGGCCTCGGCGCCGAAGTGACGCGCCGCGTCAACGCGCGCACGCGCCGCGGCGGGCGCGCCACCTATCTATGGACCACGGTGTGCGCGCTGCTGCGCTGGAGGAATCCGGAAGTCGAACTGCGCGCCGACGGCGGGCCGCCGCAAACGCTGAAGATCAAGTCGGTGTTCCTCGCCAACGCGCCCTACGCCGGCGGCGGCATGTGCATCGCGCCCGGCGCGCGCGCGGACGACGGCAAGCTGCGCCTCGTGGTCTTCGGCTGCCTCGGCCGCATCGAAGCCATCCGGCGCCTGGGCGAAACCTACGAGGGCCGCGAAATCGAGCACCCGCTCGTCCGCTACTCCGACTGCGCCGATCTGTTCGCCGACAGCGCCGAGGAGGTACTGGTCGAATGCGACGGCGAACCCGTCGGCCGCCTGCCGGCGCGGTTCGATCTGGTGCCGGGCGCGCTGCGCGTGATTGCGCCCGGGCCTTAGACGAACACGAAGTTGTTCAGCACCTGCACGATCACGCCCAGGATGGCGGCGCCCGCGATCAAGCCCGACGCGACCGAGACGGAGTAATTCTCCTCGCTGGCGCGCGACGTCCGGCTCCACAGCCACACCGCGAAGCCGCCGATGAAGAACATCAGGTTCTGGCCGAAGGGCAGGATGAAACCGAGGCCGAATCCGGTCGGCGACAGCATCCACTTGCGCCAGCCCTTCGGCGCCAACTTTTCGAGCACGGTCATGATCGCGCCCAGAATCAGTCCGACGACGATGGCGCTCTGGTGGGCCGGGTGGAAATTGTCAAGCCCTTTGGTCAGGAGGTCCGCCACCGCCTTCCACTGCACGGCGGCCGGCGCCGCGAAGTCCGGCTTCGCCACGCCTTCGATCGGCAGTTTGGTCGCGTCCGGCACCAGCACGGAGAAGCCGATGACCGTGGCCACCGTGCCGGTGAAAATGCCGAGGAATTGCGCCATGAACTGGCGGCGCGGATTCGCGCCCAGCAGGTAGCCGGAGCGCAGGTCGTTCAACAAATCCGCGCAGGCCGAGGCGGAGCCCGAAGTGATGCCCGCGGTCATCAGGTTCGGCGTCGTCTTCTGCGGCATCATGCCGGCGTAGGACAGCTGCACGATCTTGCCCATGGCGCCGGTCGGCGTGACGTCGGTCTCGCCGGTGATGCGCGCCGCGACCAGGCACAGCAGGAAGGCCATCAGCACCGCGATCGCGCCGAAGTGCGGCGGAATGTCAAAGTAGAGCGCCGCCAGAATCACGATGCCGGTGCCGGCCACCGCGGCGCCGGCGAAGAACCAGGAGTTCGGCACCTCGACGGCCGAGCGGTCCGGGCCGCTGCCGCTGCCGAAGCCGCTGAAGGCGCGCACGATGGCTTTCGCCTGGAAGGCGAAGGCCGTCAGCGCCGCGCCGATTAAAAAGGGCGCGCCGAACCACAGCCCGAGTTCGCGCCAGCCGCGCGCCGGCGTGGACACGGCGCGCACGACGTCGCCGTTCGGATTGGTCCAAAGCTGCTCGAGGCCCCACGGCCCGACGCCGAACGCCAGCACCGCTGCGCCGGCCACCATCCAGAACGTGACGCGGATGCCCATGATCATGCCGGCCCCGGCCAGCGCCACGTCGGTGCCGAGCGTCAGTCCCCAATCGGAAGCCTTCGCCGGCGCGCCGGTTCCGGGCATCAGGCCGCGCATCGGCAGCCAGTCGAAGGCGTGATATTCATCCGGCACGAAGGTGCGATAGACGTTTTTCCCGGCCGCGCTGACCTCCACGAAGATGCACTTGAGCGAAACCAGCGGCGGCACGGCGGCCGCAATCAGGCCGCTCCACAGTAGCGCTTTGGCTTTGCGCAGCGCCGCCGCGCTGTCCGCGTAGAGCGACTGCAGCGTCACCGCCGCCGCCGTGCCGCTCGGGAAGCGCAGGCGCTCGCGGTTGATCATCGTGCGCTTCATCGGAATCGCGAGGCAGGTGCCCAGCATGGCGAGACAGAGCGTCCAGGCCATCAGCACCGGCCAGGGCAGCGGCACGCCGCCGGGATGCTCCGGCGTCACGCTCAACATCAGCAGCGCCGGAATCGCCGACACCAGGGTGCTGCCGGTTGCATAGCCCGCGGCCGAAGCCGTGGACTGCATGCAGTTGTTCTCCAGGATGGACATCGGCGTGCGCGCGATGCGCAGCGCCATCAAGCCCTGCCAGATGGCGAAGGAGACGATGCAGGCCGTGATCGCCACGCCCAGGTGCCAGCCGGTTTTCAGGCCGATCAACAGGTTCGTGAAGGCCAGCAGGAAACCCAGCGCCGTTCCCATCAGCACCGCCCGCACCGTCAATTGCGGCGTCTGATCCCCGCGATACGCCCGCGCGTACCACTCATCCTCGTTCATCTCCGCCACTTCGGCGGGCAGGATCGCCAGCGGCTTGCTGGCGGCGATTTCCTCAGGCGTGCGCGCGGGGCGTTGGAACAGACCCATCGCCCCACGATAGCGGTGGCCCGGCGCGGATTCCGGTCAGGCCTGCCGCGGCACGCTCAGCACCGGCACCTCGGAATGGCGCAGAATGCCTTCGGCCACGCTGCCCAGCATGAAGCGGCGGAAGCCGGTGCGGCCGTGCGTGCTGGTCACGATGAGGTCGCAGTTCTGATCCTTGGCGAAACGCGCGATCGCCTGCGCCGGATCGTTGGCCGTCAGGACTTGCGCGTCCACGGACACGGCGCCTTTCAGTTCGGGCCGCAGGGCTTCGAGCTGATGGCGCGCGCTCTCGCTTTCCTTGGCGGTGCTGAGGCTGCCCATCGGCGGCGCGAACGGCGCGCCGTGCGGCGTCAGTTGCGCGTCCGGCACGACGTGCAGCAAGGTGATGCGAGCCTTGCCGGCGCGGGCCAGCGCGGCGGCGGGCGGGAATGCGCGGCGGGACTCGGCGGAGAAATCGGTGGGGACCAGGATGTGGCGGAATTCCATGTTTGCATCCTAGCATGAAATCAAGACCTTTTCATCGGTTATTCGGCCCGTTATCCTGCCCCGATGCCTCTCAAAACCGCGCTCGATCGCGATGCCGTGGCCGCCTTCAGCGGCCGCGCCTGGGATCAGGACATCCTGCCGCAGATCACGGAATACGTCCGCATCCCCAACAAGTCGCCGCTCTTCGATCCGCAGTGGCAGGAGCACGGCCACATGGATCGCGCGGTCGCGCTGATCGAGGCCTGGTGCCGCGCCCGGCCGATCCGCGGCCTGCAGGTGGAGGTGGTGCGCCTGCCCAGCCGCACGCCCTTGATCTGCATGGAGGTGCCGGCCTTCCCCGGTCCCGCCTCCGCGCCTCACGCCGCCTCCGCGCCCGCCGTCCTGCTCTACGGCCACCTTGACAAACAGCCGGAAATGACCGGCTGGCGCGAGGGCCTCGGTCCGTGGCTGCCGGTGCGCGAGGGCGACAAGCTCTACGGCCGCGGCGGCGCCGACGACG
>CAYVPL010000144.1:0-6842 GCA_964453755.1 uncultured Planctomycetales bacterium | reverse complement strand
GGCACCGCCGGCGCCGCGCGCGCCTACGTCGAGGGCGGCTTTCCGCAGCGTGATCCGCTGCAGAAGTGGTTCTACGTCGGCCCGATGTTCCGCCACGAACGGCCGCAGAAAGGCCGGGAGCGTCAGTTCACCCAGTTCGGCGCGGAAATCTTCGGCGCCGCCGGGCCGCTCGCCGACGCCGAGGTCGTCGAACTGGCCTTGCGCTTCTTCGAAGTGCTGGGCTTCGGCACCGCGCTCGAAGCGCGCGTCAACACGATGGGGGATCCGGCCGATCGCGACCGCTGGCGCGCGGCCTTGAAGGAGTTCTTCCTGCCGCATCTGGCCGAGCGCTGCGCCGATTGCCGCGGCCGCTTCGAACGCAACGTCTTCCGCCTGCTCGACTGCAAGGTCGAGCGCTGCCGCGAACTCAACGTCGGCGCGCCGGATCTCTTCGCCGTGATGGGGCCCGAGGCGCGCGCGCACCACGAAGGCTTCGTCGGCGCGCTGCGCGGCCTGGGCCGCTCGGTGCGGGAAGACCGCGGCATCGTGCGCGGCCTCGACTACTACACGCGCACCGTCTTCGAAATTCACTACCCGCCGCTCGGGACGCGCTCGGCTCTCTGCGGGGGGGGGCGCTACGACGGCCTGGTGCAGGAGGTCGGCGGCCCGCCGACGCCGGCGGTCGGCTTCGCCGTCGGCTTCACGCCCACCGAATTGGCCCTCGCCGAGCTCGGCCTGCCGCCCGCCGCGGATCTACACGATCTGCGCGCCGCGCTCGCGCCGCAGGTGTGGTGCGTCGCCATCGCCGAGGAAGACCGCGCCGCCGCGCTGCAACTGGCGCAGGTCCTGCGCGCCGCCGGCCTGCGCGCCGAATGCGACCTGCGCGGCAAATCGGCCAAGGCGCAGTTCAAGGAGGCCGGCAAGAGCGGCGCGCGCTTCGCCGCCACCATCGGCGCCGACGAGCGCGCCGCCGGCGCCGCGCTGCTGAAGGATTTGTCAAACGGCGCGGAAGAGCGCGTCGCGCAGTCCGGGCTGGCCGTCCGGGTGCGGGCGGCGCTGGGACCGGCCTGAACCGGCTGCCATGCGCCTGCTGGCCTTCGGCGGCTCCTTCGACCCCGTCCACCGCGGGCACGAGGCCATGGCCGACGCGGCTGCGCGCGCCACGCGTCCGGATCGCTTCCTGTGGATCCCCTCCGGCCACGCTCCGCACAAGCCCGCGCAGGCTCCCGCCCCGGCCGAAGCGCGCGCCGCATTTCTGCGCCTGGTCCTGGCCGATCGGCCGGGCGAGGAGCTCTGCCGCCTGGAGCTCGAGCGGCCGGCCCCGTCCTACACGGTGGACACGCTGCAGATCTTGCAGGAGCAGCATCCCGGCGCCGAAATCCTGTTCCTCCTGGGTTCGGATTCCCTGTCCCATCTGTCCGGCTGGCGCGATCCGGAGCGCCTCTTCCGCCTTGCCGAGTTCCTGTTCGCGCCGCGTCGCGGCTGGCCGGAGGCCGCGCTCGTCCGCTTTCGAGCGGCGCTGCCGGACGAATTGCGCCCGGCCTTTCGCGCGCGCTTTCTCGCGATGGCGGAAGTGGAACTCAGCTCGACCGCGCTGCGCGCCGCGCTGGCGCGGGGCGAGCAACCCGCCGGCCTGCATCCGGCGGTGTTCGCGGAGATCCGTCGCCGCGGCTGCTACGGGGCGCCGGACGGCCGCTGATCACCACATCTCGAGTTTCGCCTTGCCGCGCAGGGCGGCCTGGAGGTCCTCGCGCTCCTGCCAGTCGGGCTCGGCCTCCATCACTTCACGGATCAGTTGCTCGCGCACGTCGGCCAATCGAGTCTGCGTGCGCGACACGAGCTGGATGACGTGGAAGCCGGCGCCGCTCTCGACGACGGGGCTGATCTCGCCGGGGAGCAGTCCTTCGACGGCCGCGGTGAAAGCCGGACCGTAGAGCCCGGGCCGGTAACTGGCGATGAGGCCGCTCTCCTTCTTGGAGACTTGATCGTGCGAGAGGGCGGCGGCCAGTTCCGCGAAACTCTCGCCGGCGGCGGCGCGCGCGCGCGCCTGCTCGGCCAGCGCGGCCGCGTCGGCCTTGAGCGCCTCCTGATCGAGAGTTTTGGCGTCGGCGCCGCCGCGGATCAGCTCGGCGCGCAGCACGTGCGGCATGAAGAGCATGTGCCGCACCTCGACCTGCAGGCCGCCGGCGCCGTGCCGCGCCTCGAACGCGGCTTGGACGCGGGCATCCGTGGCGGAGCGCGTGGCGCGCACCAGGCCGTCCAGGCGCTGCAGCCGCCGCGCTTCGCCGCGGAACAGTTCGCGGAGCATGGGCAGATCGAATCCGCGCGCGCGCATCTCCGTCTCGAAGTCGGCCAGCGGCCGCCCTTGCGCCGCCTGCGTCAGGCGTTCCTCGGCCGCGGCCTCGACCGCCGCCTCGTCCACGGCGACGCCGAAGCGCGCGCAGGCCTTTTCGAGCAGCAGGTCGTCCACCATCTGGTTCAGGGCGCGCTTGCCCGACTGGCGCCACAGAAAGTCCTGGTAGGAGGCCAGGCTGATGTCCGCGCCGTCGAGTCGGGCCACCACGCCGGGACCCAGCGGCGCCGGCTCCTGCGCTTCCTGCTCCGGGGCGCTGAGCGCGCCGGCAGCCGCGGCGAGGAGGACGAGGGCGGCGGCGCCGCCGAAGGTGCGGAGGGTGGGCGCGGAGTTCATGAAGGTGGCGGTTGCGGCTTGGGCGCGGCGCTTCGACAATATCCGGCCCCCAGGCGCGGCGAAAGAGCCGCCCGGGTGCGGCACCGGTCGCGTTGATCGCCTTCATCTCGGACTTGCACTCGAATCACGAGGCGCTCGACGCCGCGTTGAAGGACATCGAGGTCCAGAAGCCCGACGCCATCGTCTGCCTCGGCGACATCGTCGGCTACGGCGCTAGCCCGCGCGAGGTGATCCTGCGCACGAAGGAAGTCTGCCAAGTGGTGCTCCAGGGCAATCACGACGCGGCCCTGCTGGACGATCGCGACGCCGCCGGCTTCAACGAGCGCGCGGTGCGGGCCATTGATTGGACGCGCGCGACCCTGGACGCCGAGCGCGAGGAGAACTGGCCGCTGTGGGACTGGCTCGGCAGCCTCGTGCCCTCGATGGAGATACGCCTCGGCGGCGGCGAAATGGTGCACCTCGTGCACGCCTCGCCGCGGCAGCCGCTGGCCGAGTATCTGATGCCCAACTTCGGCGCCGAACACGAGCGCGTCGCCGGCAGTTTCGCCGCCGCCCGCCAGCGTCTGACTTTTTACGGCCACACGCATCATCCGGGCTGGTTCGCCGAAGGCCAGGACTTCCAGCGCGCGGTGGACAACGACGCCACGCTGCGCCTGGAGCCCGGCCGCCGCTACCTCATCAACGTGGGCAGCGTCGGCCAGCCCCGCGACGGCGACCCGCGGCTCGGCTACGCGCTCTTTGACGGCGAGTCCGTGCGTTGGCGCCGGCTGCCCTACGATCACCTCGCGGCCAGCCGCCGCATCCTCGAGGCTGGCCTGCCGCCCAGTCTGGCCGAGCGCCTTCTGGTCGGCCGCTAAGCAGCAAAACTGATGAAATCCCGGATTTTCATTCTCGCGCTTTGGGTCCTGGTCGCCATTCTGCTGGTGCGGGCCTGCATGCCCAACAAGCCGAAGGCCGACACCGCGGTCGGGGCGGTGAACCTCGAGGACTTCGCGCAGCCGACGCCCACCGAGTACCCGCTGGTGCTCGAGAACGACGTTCTGCGCACCGAGTGGAGCGCGCTCGGCGCCTCCTGCGGCCGCGTGCTGCTCAAGAAGTACACCACCGTGCGCGTCGCGGGCGAAGCCGGTCCGGAGGACTGGCTGGTGCTGCACGATTCGCGGCGCGTGGCAGCGAAGGTGCCGCAGGCGGGCGGCGCGAACGGCGTCACGTACTACCGGAAGCGGGACGCCTTCCGCCTGGTCGAAACCTCCGACCTGCTGCTGCCGCCCGATCCGGCCACGGGCGTCAAGCCGAACCTCGACGGCGTGGATTGGCAGGTCGAGCCGGACGCGGCCGGCAACGGCCTGACGTTCACCTGGACGGCGCCCTCCGGCGTCACGATTGTCAAATCCGTGCGCCTGGCGCCGGGCGCCTATCACCTGGAGTCGGCGGTCACGGTCATCGCGCCGGCTGACGCCGGTCCGAGCCTCATCGGCCAGAACGTGGCGCTGCGCCTCGGCACCGGCGGCGGCATCGCCACCACGCCCGATCCCTACTATCCCAACCCCTGGGTGGCGTGCGGCATGGCCGAGTACGGCCAGCTCGAGGACGTGGAGTTCCTGTTCCCGAAGGGCTCGCTGCCGGGCTCGCGCGCCGTGGCGCAGCGCTGGACGGGCGCCATTCCCTTCGTCGCCGAGGGCTCGAAGTATTTCCTCAGCGCCATTCGCGCGCAGACCAAGGACTTCTCCGGCGCCGTGGCCGAGGTGTTCTTCGACGACGCGCTCTTTCTCGAGAAGGCCAAAGACCTGCCGCCGGGCGCTCTCGTGGATCCCATCAGCGTGGACTTCTGGAAGCGCGCCTCGGTGGGGGGAACCTTCACTCTGCACCTGGCCGGCGCCGGCGCCTCGGAGCGCCAGGAATTTCTCTGGTACGTCGGCCCCAAGGACGAAAAATTCCTGAACGAGGGCGTCTACGGCCCGCTGCACGAACTGCCGGACGAAGCCGACTTCGGCACTTCCTGGTTCTACAAGATTTCGCTGACGCACTACGTCGCGCCCGTGATCGTCTGGCTGCTGCGCGGTTTCCACTTCGTGGTCGGCAACTGGGGCGTGGCGATCATTCTGCTGACAATCCTGGTGCGCGCGCTGGTGTTCCCAGTGACGCGCCACAGCCAGGTCAAGATGGGCGAGTACTCGGCCCGCGTGCAGAAGGTCAAGCCGATGCTCGACGCGATCAATCAGAAGCACGCGAACGATCCGAAGAAGAAGCAGGAAGAGACCATGAAGATCTACCAGCAGCACAAGCTGACCCCGCCGGTCGGCGGCTGTCTGCCGATCCTGCTGCAGATGCCGGTCTTCATCGGCCTGTTCGCCGCGCTGCGCAGTTCGATCGACCTGCGCCAGCAGCCCTTCGCCTTCTGGATCGAAGATCTGTCGGTGCCCGACGCCCTGGTTTCCTTCGGCGGTCCGGTGGCCGGCTTCTGGCCGCTATCGGGCATCGTCGCCTTCAACCTGCTGCCGCTGGTGATGGTCGTGCTGTGGATCCTGCACCAGCGCTCGATGCCCAAGCCCACCGATCCGCAGCAGCTGCAGATGTACAAGATCATGGCCATCATGCCCGTGATGTTCGGACTGCTGCTCTACAACTACGCCTCGGGCCTCTCGCTCTACATGATCACGTCCTCGGCTCTGGGCATCGTCGAGCAAAAGGTCATCCGCAAGCGCTGGCCGGTGCCGACGCCGCAGCCGCCGCCGCTTTCGGGTACCGTGATTCCGCCGGCCGGCGGCAAGAAGCGCTAACCGTCGCTGCGACCGGCCCGCGCCATGAAAGCCGCGCCGAGTCGTCTCGATCCGATTCTCGCCCAAGCCACCCCGCGCGGCCCGGCGGAGCGCGCCATCCTGCGCCTGTCCGGCCCCGGCCTCGTCGAGCGCGCCGATGCGCTGCTGCCTCCCGTTTGTCCGCGTCCCACGCGGCCGTCGCGCCGCGAAATCGTGCGCGGCAGCGTGGAGTGGTCGCCGGGCGCCCGGCTGCCGGCGGCCCTGTGGGTCTTTCCCGGCCCGGCCTCCGCCACCGGCGAGGACCTGCTCGAACTGCACTTGCCGGGCGCGCAGCCCGTGCTCGATCTGCTCGTGAGCGGCATGCTCGCGCGCGGCGCGCGTCTTGCCGAGCCCGGTGAATTCACGCGCCGCGCCTTTCTGCATGGCAAATTGGATCTCTTGCAAGCCGAAGCGGTGCTCGATCTCGTGCAGGCCGGCAGCGCCGCCGCCGCCGCCGCCGCCGCGCGCGTGCTGGCCGGCGCACTCGGCCGCGAGGCTGCCGCCGCGCGCGAGGCCCTGACCCGGGCGCTGGTCGAAATCGAAGCGGGGCTCGACTTCGAGGAAGGCGATTCGCAAGACCTGGCGCCGGGCGACGCCGGACGCTGGCTCGCCGAGGCGGCCCGCGCGGTGCAATCCGGCTGGGCGGGCGAGCGGCAGCGTGCGGCGCGCAGCCGCTCCGACTTCCGCATCCTGCTGCGCGGCGCGCCGAGCGCGGGCAAGAGCTCGCTGTTTCGCCGTCTCACCGGCGCCGACGCGATCGTCAGCGCCGAGCCCGGCACCACGCGCGACCGCCTGGAAGCCCGCTGGCCCGCGGCGCGCGCCGATCTGCCGTGGATCCTGCTGGACGGTCCGGGGTTGGGCGCTTCGGCGCGCGATGCGCACGACGCCGCCGCGCAGACGCGCGCGCGCGAGGATTCCGCCGACGCCGATCTGGTCTGGCTCTGCATCGACGCCAGCGATCCGCGGGCGGCGCTGCCCGAACCGCCGCCGGGACTGCCCGGCCTGCTGGTTCTGACCAAATCGGAACTGCCTCCCGCGGTCGCCGCGCTCGCGGCGGCGCGCCGCAGCGCGTGGCCGGTCGTCGCCGTGTCAGCCGCGGCCGGCCTCGGCCTGGCGGAGCTCGAGCAGGCCACCGCCGAACTCTGCGCGCAGGCTGCCGCGGCGCAAGCAGCCCGGCTCGCATCCGCCGAGCGGCACGAGAGCGCGCTCCACGCAGCGGCCGAGGCGCTGGCGCGCGCGCGCGCCCTGCACGAAGCCGGCGGACCGCAGGACCTCGTGGCGGAGGAAGCGCGCGCCGCGCGGGGCGCATTGGCGGAATTGGCGGGGGAGTTGACGCCGGAGGACTTGCTCGTTCGGCTGTTCGCCCGTTTCTGCGT
>CAYVPL010000143.1:0-6927 GCA_964453755.1 uncultured Planctomycetales bacterium | reverse complement strand
GTCCTCTTTCCGTCGCCGAAATTCTGCGCTGGCGATGGCCCGCGCTCATGCCGGGATGCGCCATTTGACGGGGCCAGTTTCCTAGAGTGTGATGTCGAATATGATCATGCTGTTGGGCTCTAGTTCCAGCGTGATCGTCCTGTGCCTCTCCTTGATCCCCGCCGCCGCTGCGTTCTCAGGTGTCAGCGCAGTCTCTGGCAGGGCGTTGATCTCGTGGATTTTCGCGAGGCGCGCATCGCGGAGGGTGTCGCGCATCACTTTGAGCGCGGCCACGGCGATGCCGTGGGGAATGCCTTCTTGGGCTGCCCACACCAGGAAGTCGCCGTTGATGTCTTTGATCTCGCGCCACGAGTAGGGATAGCCGGCATTGGTGAGGGACAAGGCGCAGGCTTCGCACGATGTGCGCAGCGCGGACTTGGCGACTTCCTCGATCTCCGGCTGCAGCGTGGTCAGGGCTTCGGCGGGGGAGTGATGCGTGGCGTCGAAGCGCCAGACGTCGCCGAAGGCGAAGGGCGCGCTTCCGGTCAGGGTCAACTTCAGGGTCCTGCTCTCGGTCTCGTAGCGCTCGGCGGCGAAGACCTCCGGCATGAAGCGCATCACGGCGATCGCCTGCCGCGGGCTCAAGCCCTCGCGGCGCAGCGTGCGCATGCTGGCTTGATTGCCGCCGGCGGCGAGCCACCGCGGATAGAGCCAGCCAGCGGTCATGCCGTTCTCTGCCGCGCGTTGAACGAAGACCCAATTGGCCTCGATCGCGTCGTTCGAGGCGGCGATGCGCACGCGATTCCCCGAACGGCTCACCAGAACCCTGAGGCTTTCCTCGCGCTCCGGCGTCGTGACGGGCAGCAATTCCTCGCCGGCCATGCCGAACATGAATTCTGCCGCGCGGAACACCGGCTTTTTGACGCCGTGGTGAGTCAGAGCGCCGATGCCCAGGCCTTGCAGGTCGGTAATCCCGCCCACGTCCGCCTCGTCGAGGTCCATGAAGTAAAGATTGCCGTCGAGCCCGACTTCGTAGGCGCTGGTGAGGAAACCGGCGAAGTTGGCCGCGGCGGGAGCGCGATCGAACAGCTCGCCGTAGCCGCCGTCGGCGGTCGAGACGATGTTCCACTCGCTGACGAAGCAGGGCAGCGCGCCCATTCCGGCCGCGGCGGCCAAACTCTTGAGGCTCGCGACGGTGCCCGTCGCGTGCAATTCGTTGGCCGGCGCGTAATGGTGCCAGGACAGGAAGTCGAGCGGCGCGCCGACGGTGTCCGCGTACTGCAGCATCACTTCCAAGAATCCGCGGTTGAGATTCAGAGTCGAGCGGACGCCGGCCAGTCCGGGACCGCCGATCTGCATGCTCGGCCGCATCGCTTTGATGCGCGGCACCGCGGCCGCGTAGAAGCGCAGGAATTCCTGCGCGGTTCCGGTGTACCACTCCGGCCGGTCGGGCTCGTTCCAGATCTCGAGGTAGTCGGGCACAACCCCCGCCGCGAGTTCGAGCTCCTCGATGAAGTCGAGAACGGCGTCGGCCCAGGCCAGAGGATCGGTGGGTGGAAAGCGCGCGTACTCCGGCAATCCCGTGCCAAAAGTGCTGCCCGTGCGATCCGGATGCGGTGACAGACTGCGCGGCGTCCCCACCACTCCCAGCCAGAGGCGATGGCCCACGCGGCGCGCGTGGCTGAAATCCTCGTCAATGGCGCTCGCGGCGCCGAGGTCGTTCAGGAAGCAACTGCGCCGGTAAATCGCGCCGCCGGCTCCGGCGTCGGCCAACGCTTGCGCCAGACGCGGCGTGTTGCGCGACCCCACGAATCCAGCCAGGCGGTTTCCTGCCGCGGGACCGGCAGGGCCGTCGGGCTGCACGCTGAAGCCGTCTTGGTGCGAGGGCGGAGGACCCGACTGCGCGGCCAGGGCCGCAATCGCCAGGAGCAAGCACGAGGAGATCAAGGCCATTGCTCCCTGCTCAATCCGAGGCAACGCTGCCAGCCAGTTCGATCACGACCACGAGACTCGTGTTCGGCGCCATCTCGAACTGAATTTCGCGGCCCAGCAGAATCAGGCCTGCGCTGGCGGCGGTCTCGCTGCTGACCAAGGTCTGCGGCAGCGAGTTCAACGAAGCCTGATGCATCAGACGGCTGTCGCGCAGCGTGTCCTGGAGGACTTTGTAGGCCGTCACCGCGTAGCCGTAGGGAATCCCTTCGGCGGCCGCCCAGACGAAGAAATCCCCCGGGATGGCCAGGATCTCCGCCGCGGTGTACGGATAGCCGAGCGCCGTCAGATGGAGCGCGGTGGCCAGCGCCGATTCGAAGGCCGCGTCGATTTCGGCCGCCTCGAAGGTCGGCAGCAGATCCTGCTGAAACTGCGCCGGCGCGTTGACAGTCTCGGTGAAGCGCGTGACGGCGCCGAGCGTGAACGGGGTCGATCCCAAGACTTCCAACACGATCGGGCGCGGTTCGGTGGCGTAGCGCCCGTAGCGCAGCACCTCCGGAATGAAGGACAAAGTGTCGCGCGCCTGTTGCAAGGTGAGGCCGGCCTTCACGAGGTCGTGTTCGTCGGCCTGCGTGCCGCCGGCGGCGAGCCAGATCTCGTAGAGCCATCCCGGTTCCATGCCGTACTGCCGGGCGCGGTTGGCGAAGACCCAGAGCCCGGTCACCACGTCGTTGGTGACGACGATGCGCAGGGTGCTGCCCTCGAGCGACGTGGTTACGGCAACGTTCCACTCGTCGCCATTCGTCGCGACCGCCGCGTGCGGGCGCCCGGCCATGTCGCGGAAAATCTCCAGCAGCCGCGCCGCGGGCTTCTTCACGCCGTGTTGGGTGATGAGGCCGAGTCCGGTTCCCGTGAGATCGGTGATGCCGGGATCGTTGTCCTCGTCGCGGTCGAGGAAGAACATCGAGCGATCCAACCCGGCGGTGCGGGCGCTGATCAGGAAGCCGCCCAGGTTGGCCGCGCCGTGCGGGCCGTCGAATTCGACCCCAGCCGGCCCTTCGGCGCTGGGATAGATGTTCCACTCGCTGACGATCGCCTCGAAGGGCGGCAAGCCGAGGCTTGCTCCGAGGTTCTCGAGCGCCTGCGGCATGCGGCTGTACAGGAGTTCGGTCGAAGTCGCGTAGTGGTGCCAGGACACGAAGTCGAGCGGCGCCGAAGCCGCCTTCGCCTGGCGCACCAACGCCAGCAGCACGCTCTCGCCGAGGCCCATCTCCGAACGCCAGCCCGCGAGTCCCGGACCGCCGACGCGGATGCCCGGGCGGATGCTGCGAATGCGCGACGCGGCCACGGCGTAGAGCTCGAGCAGATCCGAGCCCGTGCCCTTGAACCACTCGACGCGCTCCGGCTCGTTCCAGATCTCCACGTAGTCCGGCACCACGCCTTCGGTGGCTTCCATGTCGTCAATGAACGCGAGAACACCGTCGGCCCAGGCCACGGGATCCGTGGGCGGATAGCGCGCGTACTCCGGCAGGCCGGTGCCGTATTGATTGCCGTCGGCGTCGGGGAACGGCGAGAGCGAGCGCGGCGTGCCGACGACCGTCATCCACGATTTCATTCCGGTCGCTTCCGCCAACTGGAAATCTTCGCCGATGTGGCGGCCCTCCGAGGGATCGCTCATCCGCAAGGTGCGCCGGAAGAGGTTTTGCCCTGCGCCGAGTTCCGTCACCATCGATTGCAGGCGCGGCGTCGCGCGCCAGCCGACCATGCCCATGATCTCCATGCCCGGGCTGGGCTGAGGATTGTCAGGATTGACAGTGAAGCGCGCTTCCTGCGCTGGAAGGCGAACCGTCCACGCGCCGACCAGCAGCAGCAGCAAGGACAAGCGTCGAACCGTGCGCCGGTGAGGGCGCGCGAGTGCGCAGTGGGTCATGATTGAGGGGAAGGATCCGAGGGGGGTCGCGACTCAGCCATTGTGCTGAGTAACGCCGAATTGCGCCAGAGCGCATCATTTTAAGTCCCCAGGGCGTTTAGAACGGAAGACCTGCCCTGCGGACGGCGGCCCGGCGCGTTTTCATCGCCGCGCGAATTCGAAGGCGTCGGCCTCCAACCATGAAAAAACCGGCGGTCTTCCGACCGCCGGCACCCATCATGGCTAGATCAAATTTGCTTCCAAGAAAAGCCGCCTCGCCCCATTGGCGGACGCCGTCCGCTCCGGCCTTAGTGCCGAATTTCGAGCACCAGCAGGGTGTTCGGTTCGAGCTGGAACCGCAGTTTGCGACCGTCCACGGTCACGCCGGCCGCCGTGGCGCCGGTGCCTTGAATCGCCGTCTCGGGCTGGTTGTTCAGGAGCTTTGCATCCGCCAGCCGCTCGTCGCGGTGCGTGTCGCGCATCAATTTCAGCGAACTCACCGCGATGCCGTAGGGAATGCCCTCGGCGTCGGCCCAGGCAAGGAACTGCGCCTCTGGCACAGCGTTCAGCTCGGCGGCGCTGTAGAAGTAGCCCCAACTCTCGAGGTGCGCGGACACCGCCTCGGCGGCGGCCCACACGGCATCGGCCTCCGCCGCCTGCAGCTCGGGCATCAGGCCGGCGACGTGATTCGCCGGCGCGTTGTTCACCGCGTCGAAGCGAATGACCTGACTCACGGTGAAGTCCTCGATGCCGAGCATGGTGATGACGGCGTCGCGCGGCTCGGTATACCACTCGGCGGCGGCGTAGACCTCGGGCAGGAAGCCGAGCAGATCCTCCGCCTGCTGCTGCGTCAATCCTTCCTCCATCAGATCCTGGAGGTCGGCCTGCGCGCCGCCCGCCGCGATCCACAGGTCGTAGAGCCAGCCCGGCTCCATGCCGAACTGGCGCGCGCGGTTGGCGAACATCCACGTGCCGGTCACGACGTCGTTGCTGACGAGGATGCGCGTGCGGTCGCCGCTGCGCGAGGCGAAGACCTGCAGATTGAACTCGTCCTGTTCGGGCCGGTAGATCGGCAGGATGTCCTCTTCCATCATGTCGTGCATCGCGTCGAGCGCGTGGAAGACGGGCTTCTTGACGCCGTGCAGAGTGAGCGCGCCGAGGCTCACGCCGCCCAGGTCGGTGATGCCCGGATCGTTGTCCTCGTCCAGATCCATGAAGAAGAGATTGCCGTCGAGCTGGCGCTCGTAGGCGGTGGCGAGGAAGCCGGCCAAATTCGCGGCCGCGTGTGAACCGTCGAATTCCGGCCCCATTGCGCCTTCCGCGCTGGGCGCGATGTTCCACTCGCTGACGATCGTTTCGATCGGCGGCAGGCCGAGCGCATCCGCCAGGTCCCGCGCGACGTTCGGCATGTCGGAGAACAGCAATTCGTTGGCCGGTGCGTAGTGGTGCCAGGACACGAAGTCGAGCGGCGCGCCCGTGGCGTCGGCGTTGCGGATGTAAGCCAGGATCACGCTCTCCGTTCCGCCCAGCGTCGAACTGTAACCCGCCAGCGCCGGACCGCCGACTTTGATCTCCGGCCGCAGGAGGCGCACGCGGCTGGCGACGGTCGTGTAGAAGGCCAGCAGTTCCTCGAGCGTGCCCGTGTACCACTCCGGCCGCTCGACTTCGTTCCACAACTCCAGGTACTCGGGGACGACGCCATGATTGGCCTCGAGCGCGTCCACGAAAGCCAGCACGCGATCCGTCCACTCGATCGGATCGGTCGGCAGATAGCGCGCGTAGCCTGGCAGTCCGGTGCCGTACTCGTTTTCGGTCAGCTCCGGATGCGGTGACAGATCGGAGGGAGTGCCGACGACGTGCAGCCAGAGCCGGAAGTCCTCGGCGGCCGCCAGCGCGAAGTCTTCGCCCAGATACTGCCCGGACGGCGGATCGTGCACGAACCAGGTGCGGCGGTAGCGGCTGCCGGTCGCCACGGTGTTGGATGTCATGCGCGCAAGGCGCGGCGAGTTGCGGTAGCCGACGAAGCCGCCGAGGCGCCCTCCCGGCGCGACGCTGGGCTCGCTGCCCGGCCAGACGCCGAAGCCCTCCAGATCGTCAAGATCGGGCGGCGGCTCCTCCTCCTCGCCGCCGCCGCCGCCGGGCTCCGGATCGCCGCCGCCGTTCGGCTCGTCCACTGGGCTCGGCACGCCGCCGGCTTCCTCGCCGCCGGCGCCGCCGCAGCTCGCCAAGCCTGGCAGGGCCACCAGGAGACCAGCTAGCAGCCAGCGCTGAAGAATGGGGGACTGGAGGGAGGACCAGGAATGACTCCAACGCTGCACGAGGGCCGACATGCCCGCCATTGACGGCTGCTTCCAAGACCCCCTGAAGTCCCGATTTCAATCCTGATCCTTGTAGGGAACGGCGCTGACCCTAGAATTCGGGCCGGTCGGGGCGTGGCGCAGCCTGGATAGCGCGCTGCAATGGGGTTGCAGAGGTCGGAAGTTCGAATCTTCTCGCCCCGACCAATCAACCCGGGACGATTTTCCAGATCGTTCCCGCCAGGCTGATGACGTAGAGCTCGCGCCGGGCGTCCTCGCCGAAGGAGACGATCGAGCGCAGTTTTCGCTCCGGATCCAGCATCGCGGTGCGGTCCACGGATTCCGTCAGCTTGCCGGCGCGGTCCACGCGCAGGGTGCCGATCACGTTGCTGCAGTAGTCCGCCCAGAAGTAGGAGCCTTGCAGCCAGGGCATGGCACTGCCGCGGTAGACGTAGCCGCCGCTCACCGAGCAGTGGTTGTTCGGCGCGCCGTGCGGAAATTCGTAGACCGGCGGCACCAGCTTTGACTTGTCCGTGCCGGCCGGCACGTCGAAGTCGTGCGTGCCTTCGAGAATGCGCCACCCAAAGTTGGCGCCGCCCGGATGATCGCCCGGAAGCCAGTCGATTTCCTCCCACAGGTTTTGGCCGATGTCGCCGATCCACAGGTCGCCGTTCTCCGGATCGAAGCAGAAGCGCCAAGCATTGCGAATGCCCCAGGCCCAGATTTCCGGCCGCGCGCCTGGAGTCTTGACGAAGGGGTTGCTCGCCGGGATGCCGTAGGGATCGCCGGAATCCACGTCGAGGCGCAGGATCT
>CAYVPL010000142.1:0-7207 GCA_964453755.1 uncultured Planctomycetales bacterium | reverse complement strand
TGCCGTCTTCGACGTTGGCCGGCGTCACCGTGAGCAGGCGCGCTCCGGCGTCGTCGCCGTCGAAGGTTTGGATCCACGAGCCGCTGTCGCCCGCGGCGAGGCTGCCCGCGGACACGGTCGGAGCCGCCGCCGACGCGTTGGTCGCGTCGTAGCTGCGGCTGTCGGCGGCTGCCGACACCGTGATGGCTCGCGGGTTGATGGAGCCCGCCGCCGGCGTGAAAGTCAGAGCGTAGTTCGCGCCGCCATTGCCGTCGTCGAGCAAGAAGTCCGACACCTCGAGAATCCGCGCGCCCGCATCGCGCGCGTCGAACTCCTGCGCCAGACCGCTGAGCGTGTCGGGCGCAAAAAGCGCGCCGTTGACGAGCGGCGTCACGGCTGAGGCTTGCGTTCCGTCGTATTCGCGGCCGTCGCTTGCCGCCAGCAGTTCCAGAGGAGCCGGCGCAATCGCGCCGACCGCCGTCTCGGCCAGGACGTCGTAATTGGCGCCGCCGTTGCCGTCGTTCACCGTGAACTCGCTCACGCTCAAGAGGCGCGCGCCGGCGTCGCGGAAATCGAAAACCTGCGCCAGCCCCGTCACCGTGTCCGCGCCGTGCAAGGTCCCGGACACGAGGGGGATGCCGGCGGAATCCGTCGAACCGTCGTAGTCGCGGCTGTCGGCGACGGCGCTGATCGTGAGAGCAGCGGGGCTGATCGCGCCGGCGGCCGTTTCGTAACTCAGCGTGTAGTTGGCGCCGCCGTTGCCGTCTTGGACAGGCGCGGGCAGCACGGACAGGAGGCGCGTCCCGGCGTGGCTCGCGTCGAACGTTTGCGTCCAATCGGCGGAGTCGCCGGCCGCCAGCGAGCCGGCGCTGACGGTGGGCTGGGCCGCCGAGGCCGTCGTCGCGTCGTAGACCTTGGAGTCGGCTGCGGCGGTGATCGTCAGCGCGCGTGGCCCGATCGCGCCTGCGGCGGTGACGTAACTCAGTGCGTAGTTGGCGCCGCCGTTGCCGTCCGCGACCGGTGCGGGCACGACGGCCAGGAGGCGCGCGCCGGCATCATCCGAGTCGAAGACCTGCGTCCAGAATCCGGAGTCCCCGCCGGCCAAACTGCCGGAGGTGATGGCGGGCGCGACCGCCGAAAGAATCGTGCCGTCGTACTCGCGGACGTCGCTCGTCGCCGACACCGTGAGAGCCCGCGCGGTGATGGCGCCCGGCGCATCCTCGTAACTGACCAGGTAGTTGGCGCCGCCGTAGCCGTCGCTGACCGGCGCCGGCGTGACGACCAGGCTGCGCGCGCCCGCGTCGTCCGAATCGAAAGTCTGAAGCCAGCTGCCGCTGTCGCCGGCCGCGAGGCTGCCTTGGCTGATCGCCGGCGCGCCGCTCGAGAGCACGCCGCCGTCGTACTCGCGCGCGTCCGCGGCCGCCGCGACCGTGATGGCGCGCGGATCCACTGTGAGCATGCCGTCATCCGCCGCGGCATCGGGGGTGCCGCCGCCGGTTTTGAGCGCCAGCACCGTGAAGGCGAGCGCGCCGGCCGGCGTGGCAGCGTCGGTGGTGATCGTCAAGGTCGCCAACTGCAGCGTGTCCGACGGACCGAAACTGAGGATGGCGGGGCTGAAACTGGCGACGGCACCCGGAGGCAGCGCGGTGAGGACCGAGAGTTCGGCATCGAAGGCGCCCGTGGAGTGCGTGCCGGTGCCGCGGCCGACGCTGATCGGGAAACTCAACGCCGCCGGACTCGCGTACTCGGCCGAGCCCGACTGCGCGCCGACCGTGACGAAACCGATGCGCTGCGAACTGCGAAAGAGCGTTTCGCCGCGCTCGCCGGCGGCAGTTTCGGCGCTCAGGCGGAAACTCGCGCCGCTGGTCACCTCCGGCTCGACCAGCCAGGTGGTGGCGAATCCGCCGGCCGCGTCCGTGGTCACGTCCCAGGGAGCGCTGCCTGCGGCCGGAACGCCGGTGAGCTGCTCCACTTGCAGGGTGAGAACAGTCAGCGGCGGGAAGCCGGCGCCGGTGATCAGAGCGGTTTGGCCAGGCCGGTAGTCCTCGAGGTCTGTGCGCAGCGTCGCAAACGTGAACAGTTCGGTGGTGGCCAGCCCGCCGCCGCCGAGCACCAGCAATGCGCCGTCCACGCCGGTCGGGCTGGCGGCGGCGCCGGGCCGCGCCACGGTCAGCGCGCCGGCTCCGGCAAACGTCGAGGTCCACGGCAGGAAGCGCTCGACGCTCAGAAGATCGCTGCCGCCTGCGGTGCCGCCGAGAATCAGCACGCTGCCGTTGTGCGGGAGCCGGAGCGCGAGGTGATCGCGGCGCGCCTCAGTGAGGCCGGCCGTCAGCGGCAAAAAGAGGCCGGAGTCCGGGTCGAAGAGCTCGGCCGAGGCCAGGTCGGCGCTGCCGTCGTTGCCGCCGGCGATCAGAATCTGGCCGCTGAGCAGGCCCGTGGCGGAATGTCCGGCGCGCGGACTGAGCAGATCCGGCGCCTGCACGAGAGTGTCGAGCAGCGGATCGTAGAGATCGGCGCGTGCCGCGGGGCCGCTGCCGTCCGCGCCGCCGCAAATCAGCACGCGGCCGTCCGGAAGCAGCGCAGCAGCCAGGCCCGTCCGCGGCGGCGTGATCTGCGCGAGCGACACGCCGAAGCTCTGCGTCAGCGGATCGTAAACCTCCAGTTGGCCGACCGCGCCGCCGGCGTTCGTGCCGCCCGCGATGAGGACCCGGCCGTCCGGCAGCAGCAGCGCCGCCGCGCCGGTTCGGCCCTGCGCCATGGAGCCGACGAGAGTCCAGGCGTCGAGCGCCGGATCGTAGATCTCCGCCGTTTCGGTCACTGCGCCGGCCGCCGTCACGCCGCCGATCGCGAGCACAGTTCCGTCGCCCAGGCGGATGGCGGCGTGGCCTTCGCGCGGCAACTGCATGCTGGCCACCGGCGAGAAAAACCCGATGGCGTCGAGGGCTTCGGCGGTCGTCGAAACGATGCCGCCGGCCTCGCCGCCGCTGACCAGCAGCCGGCCGTCCTCCTGGAGCACGGCGGCGGGCCGGTTGCGGGCCTCTGCCATCTCGGGGCCGGCCATCCATCCGGCCGTCCACGCGGCTACCAGGGCCAGGGCTGCCAGGGCGGCGGCCCATGCCAAGACCCACGGCGCGGCGAAGCGCTTGACCTGCATAACGGGGATTCGAGACCTGCTGGGCGGCCGAGGAGGCGGCGGGGAGTGCCCGGATCAAAAAGTATATATGGCGGGCGGTCCTGGGGCACGGCGGAATGGACAAGTTCCCGGGATTGACGCTACAGCATGCGTGTGTAATTATATAAGCAATGACTAAGCAAAAGGTCCTGGCAGCGCTGGCGGACCCAACGCGCCGACGGATGTTCGAGCGCCTGGGCCGCCGCCCGCACACCGTGGGCGAGTTGGCGCGGCTGGCGCGCGTCAGCCAGCCGGCGGCCTCGCAGCACCTGCGCGTGCTGCGCGAGGCGCGGCTGGTGACCCTGCGCAAGGTCGGCACGGCGCGCCACTATCGAGCCCGGACCGCGGGTCTCCAGACCTTGCGCCGCTACCTCGACTCCTTCTGGGGCGAAGTGCTCAGCGCCTACGCCGCCGGTGCTCCGAATTCGTCAGATTCCCAGCCGCCGCACTCCGCATGACACCGCAAGCTCTGCCGCCGATCGAACGCGCCGTCACCGTCGCCTGGCCGCCCGCCGAGGCCTATCGCCGCTTCGTCCATCAATTTGCCGAGTGGTGGCCGCGCCGCACGCACTCGATCGGCGCCGAGCGCGTGACGCGCATCGTCTTCGAACCGTATCCCGGCGGGCGCATCTACGAGGAGCACGCCGACGGCCGGCGCTTCCAATGGGGGGAAGTGCTCGAGGTGGAGGAGCCGCGCCGGGTGAAGTTCACGTTCCACCCGTCGCGCGACGCGTCCACGGCGCAGACGATCGAGTTGACGTTCGCCGCCGACGGCGCCGGCACGCGTCTCACGCTGACCGCCACCGGCTGGGAGAACTGGGGCAAGGGCGCGGCGCAGGCCCGCCGTGGCTACGGCATGGGCTGGAATTACGTTCTGAAGCTGTGGGCCGGGCAGCGCGACTTCTCGATGACCGCCGTGGACGCGCTGGCCGGCGTGATCCGCGCCGTGCAGCGCTTGCGCGGCGGCAGCGCGGGCGCGATCGCCCGCGCCGGCGGCGAGATGCCGCCCGAAGAAACCCTCACTCCGCCAGAGCCGGCTCCACCCACTCCGCGATGAAGAGATTGGTGCTGCGCGGATCCTTGGCGGCGCGGTTGCTGGCGAAGATCAGGCGCTTGCCGTCGGGGCTGAACATCGGGAAACCGTCGAACAGCGGGCAATGCGTGACGCGCTCGTTGCCGGAGCCGTCGTCGCCGATGATCCACAGATCGAAGTTGCGCCCGCCGCCGTCCTGATTGGACGAGTAGAGCAGCCGCCGCCCGTCCGGATGGAAGAAGGGCGCGAAGTTGGCGGCGCCGTTGTCCGTCACTTGCTTCTTGTTGCCGCCGTCGATGTCCATCACCCAGATGTCCAGCGTGGTGGGGCGGATCAGATCCTGCGCCAGCAGGCGCTGGTAGTCGGCGATCGTGTCCTGCGTGTCAGGATGATGCGCGCGGAACACCAGGCGCTTGCTGTCCGGCGAGAAGAAGGCGCCGCCGTCGTAGCCCAGATCCTGGGTGAGCTGCTTCAGTTCTGAGCCGTCGGCGTTCATGATCCAGATGTCCAGATCGCCGCTGCGCATGCTGGTGAAGACGATTTTTTTGCCGTCCGGGGACACCACCGCCTCGGCGTCGTAGCCCGGCGCGTGCGCCAGCGGCTTCAATTCCCAGGTGCGGAGATCGCGCACCCAGAGATCGAATTCGGAGTACACCTTCCACACGTAACCCTGCGAGAAATCTGCGGGCTGTAGGCAGCCGTCGGCGGCGCCGTGCGTGCTGGCGAAGAGAATGGCCTCGCCGCCGCCCAGGAAGTAGGAGCAGGTGGTGCGGCCTTGGCCGGTGCTGATCAGGCGCCGTCCGCCGGTCAGCAAGTCCAGATCGAAGATCTGGTCGCATTCCATGGCGCCGACGCGCGCCTGATAGGTGATGCGCGTGCCGTCCGGCGAAAAGTAGCCTTCGGCGTTCTCGCCGTCGGTGGTCAGGCGCCGGATGGCGCCGAAATAGCGTTCGCCTTCGTAGCGGAGGCTTTCGACGGCGGGCAGGCCGGCTTCCTGGGCGGCCGGCTCCTGGAGGCAAGCAATCAGGCAGAGGGCGAGGCTCATTTGATGGGGACGGGATCGTATCCGCCCCGGCAGAAGGGCTGGCACCGGAGCAAGCGCCAAAGCGCCAGCCCGAAGCCGCGCAGCGCGCCGTGCGTCTCGATGGCCTCACGGGCGTAGGCCGAGCAGTGCGGGTGAAATCGGCACTTGTCCGGTCCCAGCAAGGGGCTGAAAAAGCGCGAGTAGGCGCCGAGTAGGACCAGCAGCAGGCGCTTCATGCCCGCGGCGCGCGCTGCGCCAGCTTGGCGGCCGCTTTGCGCGCCAAGTCCACCAGTTCCGCCGCAGCTTCGGGCGTGCTCCAACGCCGCCGGTTGTCTTGCGGCACCAAGACCAGGTCCAAGGCCGGCAAATCGGCGCGGCGCAGGCGGAAGGCTTCGCGCAGCACGCGCCGCACCCGGTTGCGCACCACGGCCGACTTCGAGAATTTGCGGCTCACCGACAGGCCATAGCGCGCGCCGACGGGGTTCAAACTCGGGGCGGCGACGATTAGAATGGTGTTTCCGCGCGAACGGACGCCTTCCTGGTAGGCCCGGTCGAATTCGCGCTTGCGCCGCATGCGGCATGCCACGGGCAAGCGCAGCGCGTGCAGCCGCTCGTCGGTCCGTCCGTTCGGCGTTCCGCCCGCTTCTTCTTCCGACGCTTCCTGCAGCATGCCAACCCTCCACAATACGCCCGAGGCGAGTCCAGCGGGAGTCCGCCGCGCCGCGCCGCGCCCGCTGTGGCTGCTGCCGGAGGCGTGGCCGCCGGCGGAGGGCGCCGCCCGCGTGTTGGAGCAGTGGCGCGGGGCTTGGCGCGCGGAGGCGCCCTGGCTCCTGCTCGCGCCGGAGTCCCGGCTGGCCGCCTGGACCGAGGCCTTGCGCGCGGCGCTGGCCGCCGAGGCTCCGGTGGCCGCCGACGCCGCGGGCCTGCGCGCCGCCGTGCGCGCAGCCGCCGATCTGGGAGGCGCCTTGATCTGCGGCGGCCTGCCAGCCGATGAGTCTTCCGGGCTCCTGCGCCCCGCGCTCTTCGTGAACTTGCCGCCCAGCCGGGCGCTGCTGCGCGCCTGGGCCGAGCCGGCTCCCGTGCTGGGACTCGCCGCCCGCGAGCCGCACGCGGCCGACCTCGCCGCCTTCCCGCCGGAGCTCGCGATCCTGAGCGAGTTTCGCGCCTGACCCGAGTCTCTCTGACATTGACCCCGCCGACGCCATGACCGCCACCGCCGCCACGACCTCACAACTGCGTCCCCAGGACGTCCACTCCGCGCTCGGACGGTGGATGCTGGCGGACGGCATGCCGATCGTGCTGGATCTGGAAAAGTCGCGCGGCACCTGGCTCCACGACGGCCGCGACGGCCGCAAGTACCTGGACTTCTTCGGCTGCTTCGGCTCGACCCCGATCGGCTGGAACCATCCGGCGCTCACGGACGCGGCCTGGCTGCGCAGCATCGCGCACGCCGTGGCGAACCGGCCCTCCAATTCCGACCTCTACTGCGTGGAGCTCGCGCAGTACGTCGAGCGCATGGCGGAAGTCGCGCGCCCGGAGGGCTACGAGCACATGTTCTTCGTGGACGGCGGGGCCCTGGCGGTCGAGAACGCGCTCAAGGCGGCCTTCGACTGGAAGGTCCGCCGCAATCGCGCCAAGGGCGTGGACGCGGACGTCGGCCAGAGCATCCTGCACTTCAAGAAGGCCTTCCACGGGCGCTCCGGCTACACGATGTCGCTGACCAACACGCGGCCGGACAAAGTGCTCTACTTTCCGAAGTTCGCGCACTGGCCGCGCTGCGAGGCGCCGGAAGTGCGCTTCCCGCTGACGGGATCGGACTTGGCGGCTCACGCGCAGGCCGAGCGCGCCGCGCTCGAGCAGGTGGACGCCGCCTTCGCGCGGCAGGGCGACGACATCGCCGCGATCCTGATCGAAACCATCCAGTGCGAGGGCGGGGACCGCCACTTCCGCGCCGAGTTCCTGCAGGGCTTGCAGGCGCGGGTGGAAAAGTACGACTGCC
>CAYVPL010000141.1:0-7209 GCA_964453755.1 uncultured Planctomycetales bacterium | reverse complement strand
GTGCTGGAAGAACACCGGGTCGCCGCCCAGATCCGGCGTGAAGATGCCGATGTGCAGCGTGGCCTCGACCATCAGCAGCAGCAGCGATATGCCGATCACCGGCGTGGCCAGGATCTGCAGCACCGCGGTGGCGTAGATCGCCCACAGGAAGAGGGGCATCTTGAACCAGCCCATGCCCGGCGGCCGCAGCTTGTGGATGGTCACCACGAAGTTGAGGCCGGTGAAGATCGAACTGAAGCCGAGGATGAAGGCGCCCAGCGTGCCGAAGACCACCGCTTGTTGGTCGGCGCTGCTGGTGCTGTAGGTCGGGTAGAAGGTCCAGCCGGTGTCGAGGCCGCCGACCAGGAAGGTCATCACGAAGCACAGCGCGCCCAGCAGCCACAGGTGGAAGCTGAAGCGGTTGAGGCGCGGGAAGGCCACGTCCTTGGCCCCCAGCATCATGGGCAGCACGAAGTTGCCGAGCGCCGCCGGGATGCCGGGAATGATGACCAGGAAGATCATCACCGCGCCGTGGACCGTGAAGGCGCGGTTGTAGAAGTCCATCTTGCTGGCCAAGTCCGCCGACACGGCGGTGGCCGGATCCCACACCGCGGTCTCAGGCACCGCGAGGGTCATGCGGATGTACATCGCGAAGAATCCGCCGAGGGCGAAGGCCGCAAAGACGCCCCACATGTACATGAGGCCGAGGCGCTTGTGGTCGATGGTCCAGAACCACGACATGAAGCCCTTCGAGCAATTCAGGTAGTTCTTGCTCTGGAGGGCGTTGGAGGAGGGGTACATGGTGCGTGGCTCCCTATTGGGCCGGGCCCTTGGACTTGATCAGGGCGATCAGCCAGCTGATCTGGTCGTCGGTGAGAGTCTGGGCGAAGTTCGCCGGCATCAGGTTGGCGGCGAATCCGGCCGACAGTTTGGCGTTCGGATTCAGGATGGATTCGCGCACGTAGTTCTCGTCGAAGGTCGCGCTGGTGCCGTCGGCGAGCTGGCGCTGCGTGCCCCACATCTGGAAGAAACTGGGGCCGGTGATCGGGGCCGGATTGTCCAGGTTGTGGCAGGCAATGCAGCCGGCGGTGCGGAACACGCGCAGGCCGCGCTCCTCCAGCGGCAGATTGGTGATGTCGCTTTCCTTCGCCAGCCAGGCGTCGAAGGCGGCGCGCGTTTCGTGCACCACCACCTTGGCGTCCATCTGCGAGTGCTGCTGTCCGCAGTACTCGGTGCAGTACATCGGGAAGGTTTCGGACTGGCCGCCGGCCGGCGCGTTGGCGTCGAACCACAGCCAGTTGTAGCGGCCCGGAACGGCGTCCATCTTGACGCGGAAGGCCGGAATGAAGACCGAGTGCAGCACGTCGCTGGACTCGATGCGCAGGCGCACCGGCGTGCTCGGGGGCACGTGCAGTTCGTTGGTCTGGTGGCCGTTCGGGTAAGTGAACGTCCAGGACCACTTCTGGCCGCGCGTCTGGATCTCGTAGGAGTCCTCCGGGATGTTGCGGCGGTCTTCGTAGTCCTTGAAGCCGTACCAGAACATCGCCACGAGGAAGAAACTGGGGACGACCGACCACACGATCTCCAGCGTGGTGCTGTGGTGCGGCGAATCCTGCGGCATCAGGCCGACCTTGGAGCGCCGGTACTGGATCGCGAACCAGATGGTGGCGACGCAGACCAGGACCAGCACCACCAGGCAGGTCCAGAAGATGAAGTAGAACACCCAGTCGCTGTAGCCCGCGTTGTGAGACGCGGCGGGCGGGAACATGCCGAGCGGGTCGTTCGGCGGCGAGATTTGCTGCTGCAGCAGCGCGGCGAGGAGCGGCGTCATGCGGCGCGGAGCTCGTGCTTGGGGCCACCGTGGCGGAACATCCACCACAGGAAAAGGAACAGGGTCAGAGCAATCACGCTCAGAGCCACTTTGGTTGCGGTCCACGCCGACATGGTGTAGGAGTGGCTGGTAGGGTCGAACACGAAGCAGGACAGGAGAATCTTGTCCCGCGTGCTGACGAAGGCGCGATCGGCGGTCTCAGCCAGCGAGAGTCGCAGCACCTGGGGGTCGAAGTTGATGCCGTAGAGGTAGCGCGACACCTGGCCTTCGGGCGTGAGCAGCACGATGGTCGCGGTGTGCGCGTATTCCTGGCGCTCGGGCACGTACTTGAAGCCGTAGCCGGCGGCGTCCGCCAGCGCGCGCACGGTCTTCTCGTCGCCGCGCAGGAAGGACCAGCCGGTGCGCGCCGTGACGGCGGCGCCGCCGCGGTATTGCTCGAGCACGCGCTCGCGGAAGCGCTGCGCTTGCTCGTCGGTCTCGGCCGGGTCGAGCCCGACGGTGACGACGCGGAACTGCTCGCCGACGGTCCAGGAGGTTTCCTTGTTGAGCGCGTCCACGAAGCCGCCGAGCTGCATGCTGCACAACTGCGGGCAGGACTCGTAGTTGAAGGTCAGCACGACCGGGCGCTTGCCGTCGAAGAGATCGCCGAGGCGCACGGCGGCGCCGTCGGGGTCGCGCAGGATCGCGTCCTGCGGCAGTTGCGCGCGCAATTTCTCGGAAACCTCGAGACCTTCGGTTTGCGGCAGGTTCACCCCGGCGCGCGGCCCCGAAAACTCCGGCGGCGCGCCCTGGGGAGCCAGGGCGGCAAGCGCGAGGAGGACGGGCGTGAGCATCGGCGGCGGAACTACTTCTGGCCTGCGGCCACGGCGGCCATGGCTTGTTCGATGGTCATCGGGCCGGATTGCAGGACGGCCAGTTCGGCGTCGCGTTTGGCGTGCGCGCGGTCAATGGCCGGCTGCACCGAGTGCGCCGCGCGCTGCTCGGCGCGGTGCTGCCAGTAGATGCCGGCCGCGTAGTAGGAGCCGGCCACCACCACCAGCGCGCCGGCGAGGCCGATCGTGGCGAGGAGGCCGGTGTCGAGATCGTCGTGTTCGAATGCCATGATGCTGCTTCCGGATCAGACGTTCTTGTGCGCGAGGCACTTGTCAAGGAGAGGATCGCGCACCGGCACCAGCGACTGGCCGGCGGCGCGGCGGGCGGTGGCCCACACCAGGATGCCGGCCATGCCGATCAGCAGGGCGACGTCAAGAATGTGGAAGGGGTTGTCTTCGGCGGTGCGGCTCATCTCGAAGTTGGGCATCGCGATCCAGTAGAGATCCACCCAGTGCATCACCAGCATGTAGACCGCCCAGAAGGTCAGGGCGTGCTTGTGGCGCTTGACGTGGCGCGAGATCAGGCCCAGGAAAGGAATCATGAAGTGGCCGAACATCAGCGCCCACGACCACTCCTGCCAGGCCGGCGACAGGCGGTTCTGGAACCAGCGCGTCTCCTCCGGCAGGTTGGCGTACCAGATCAGCATGAACTGGCTGAAGGAGGTGTATGCCCAGAAGCAGATGAAGGCGAACATCATCTTGCCCAGGTCGTGATAGTGCTCGGTGTTGAGCACCTTCGTCATGCGGCCCTTGGCCTGCAGGTACTTCGAGGCCACGATCAGCCACGCGAACGTGGCCATGAAGGCGCCGGCGAAGATGATCACGCCGAACATGGTGCTGAACCACGTCTCGTCCAGCGACATCAGCAGGTCGAAGGCGGCGAAGGAGATCGTCAGCGCGAAGAGAATCACGCTGGGCGCGCTCCACTTGCGCATGCGACGGGTCGGCTCGAAGTCGTCGGCCGTGTCCTGCGCCACCGAGCGATTGAAGTAGAAGCGCGACACCAGCCACCAGATCAGGCCGTAGAGGGCCAGGCGCACCATCAGGAAATTCACGTTCAGGTAGGGCAGCTTGTGGCTGGCCACGTGATGGTGCTCTTCCTGGGCCAGGCGCTCGCCGGTGGTCAGTGCAGGCGCGCCGGCGGCCGCCTCGGCCGCGTGATGGCCCGCGTCGGCGTGCGCCCACTTCCACACCGTGACGTCGTTGCTCAAGAGCGGGTAGAGCAGCGGCAGGCCGAGCAGGCAGAAGATCGGCAGGTTGGCCTGCGTGACTTCCGCGAGGCGCCGCACCGTGACGCTCCAGTGCGCGCCCACCAGGTGCGCCAGCACGGAGAAGAGCATCGAGCCGAGGCCGATGCTCAGCAGCCAGAACCAGGCGACCAGGTAGGCGAACCAGAAGTGCGTCTGCAGATCGTGGCCGCCGGTGTAGCCGAGCCCGACGCCCGCGCCGATGCCGATCACGCCGACGATCAGGCCGACGCGCGCGGTCTTGGTGCCGACGTCGCCCGCTTGGCAATCCGCCAGAATGTTGTGGTTGTCGCTGGCCATGGGGCTACTGCTTCTGGCTCATCTGGAGGGCCCGGACGTACAGCACGATCGCCCAGCGGTCGGCCGCGGAAATTTGCGCCGCGTAGCCGGACATCGTGTTCTTGCCTTTGCTGATCACCGAGAACAATTCGCCGTCGGTGACTTGGGTGCGGATGCGCTCGTCGTGCAGGCTGGCGGGCTTCGTCCAAGCCGCCTTGCCCACCGCGGTCAGCGCGAAGGCCGCCTGGTGGATCGTGCCGTCGCCGGTGCCGGAGTAGTCGTGGCAGGGCGCGCAGTAGATGCCGAAGCGCTGCTGGCCGCGCGCCAGGACTTCCGGCGTGACCGGCACGGAGTCCGGAACTCTCTCGACAAAGCGGTCGCCGATCATGCCGGTCCAGTAGGCCGCGTCCGCGCGCAGTTCGCCACGCGCGACGGTGCCAGCCACGGGATTGCGCGACATGCGGCCGTCATCGAAGAGTTTGGTTTCGCCTTGCGCGCGGAACTTGCCCTGGTCGTCCATGTCGGGAACCAGGTTGATCGGCGGGCGCGACGAGGGTTCGTGGCGCGCGTTGTAGATCATGGCCGGCGGCACCAGCGCGGCGCAGGTCAGCACCACGATGCCGCGTTTGACGATCGGCGGCAGGCTGGCGCTTTCTTCCGGCATCTCGACCAGCTCGACCGAGGCCGGGTGCAGACGGCGCAGGAATTCCGCGGTGCGCACCGGATCGAACTGAGGGTCGCGCGCCTCGATCGCCACGAAGAAGCGGTCGTTGGTGGCGCGGGCGAAGCGCGGCTTGCGCAGCAGCGGGTGGAACCAGCGCGGCAGATCGTTCGCGATCCACATCGCGAAGAAGGCGGTGAAGGCCGCGAACAGCACCATCATCTCGAAGGTGATGGGAATGGACGAGGGCCAGGACACGAGCGGCTTGCCGCTGATGATGAAGGGATAGTCCACCCCGTTCATCCAGTGCTGCATCAATTGCGCGGCGCCCACGCCGACCGCGCCCATCAGCAGAATGAGCCAGGGCAGGCGCGTCGGGCGGATGCCCATCGCGTCGTCCATGCCGTGGACCGGGAAGGGCGTGTGGGCGTCCCACTTGCTGTAGCCGGCCTTGCGCACCTCGCGCGCGGCGTGGAGCACCTGGTCCACGCCTTCGAATTCGGCCATCACGCCCCAGTACTGCGGCTGCTTGTTGCTCATGGCGTTGCCCCTAGTGGGCGCCTCCGGATTCGTGCGCCGCCGGCGTCACGTTCTTGACCTCGGAAATCGCCACCTGCGGCAGGTAGCGGCAGAACAGCATGAAGAAGGTGAAGAAGAGGCCGAAGCTGCCGGCCAGGGTCATGAGGTCCACGATCGTCGGGCTGTAGTAGTGCCACGACGAGGGCAGGAAGTCACGGTTGAGCGATGTGACCGTGATCACGAAGCGCTCGAACCACATGCCGATGTTCACGAAGATCGAGACGATGAACACCAGCAGCATGTTGGTGCGCGCCTTCTTCCACCAGAAGATCTGCGGCGAGATCACGTTGCAGGTCACCATGATCCAGTAGGCCCACCAGTAGGGGCCGGTCGCGCGGTTGACGAAGGTGAATCCCTCGTACTTGTTCGCGCTGTACCAGGACATGAAGAACTCCATCGAGTAGGCGTAGCCCACCATCATGCCGGTGGCCATGATGATGCGGCACATCAGATCCACGTGCCGCTCGGTGATGATGTCCTTGAAGCCGAACAGCGCGCGCGCGGGAATCGCCAGCGTCAGCACCATCGCGAAGCCGGAGAAAATGGCGCCCGCCACGAAGTAGGGCGGGAAGATCGTGGTGTGCCAGCCGGGCAGCTGCGAGGCGGCGAAGTCGAAGGACACCACCGAGTGCACCGACAGCACCAGCGGCGCGGCCAGCGCGGCCAGGATCAGGTACGTGCGCTCGTAGCGGTGCCACTGGCGGTTCGAGCCATTCCAGCCCAGCGAGAACAGGCCGTACCAGAAGCGGCGCACCTTGGTCACGGCGCGGTCGCGCAGCGTGGCCAGGTCGGGCACCATGCCCATGTACCAGAACAACAGGGACACTGAGAAGTACGTGCTGACCGCGAACACGTCCCACAGCAGCGGGCTGCGGAAGTTCGGCCACATGGACATCTGGTTGGGAATCGGGAACACCCAGTAGATGAACCAGATGCGGCCGACGTGAATGGCCGGGAACATGCCCGCGCAGATGACCGCGAAAATGGTCATCGCTTCCGAGAAGCGGTTGATGGCCGTGCGCCATCCCTGCCGGAACAGGAACAAGATCGCGGAAATCAGCGTTCCGGCGTGGCCGATGCCGACCCAGAACACGAAGTTGACGATCGGCCAGGCCCAGGCGACCGGCTGGTTGTTGCCCCAGACGCCGACCCCCTTCATGATCAGGTGGATGATCACGGCGCCGAGCAGGCCGAGCAGCATCACCGCCACGCCGAAGATCAGATACCACTCGCGCGGCGGCTTCGGCGCCTCGGTCACGCGGCAGACGGTTTCCGTGAGCGACGCGAAGTCGTCGCGGCCCTGAACCAGCGCCGGCGGGTAGATCCCTTCGGCCTCGGCCTTCTTGACCAGCCCCGCGTCGAGCGCGCCCGGTGCGTGATTAGCCATGGTGCGCGTCCTCCCCCGCCTGCGGCAGCGCCAGAGTCGGGTGCGGATTGCGGATGCGCGCCAGGTAGCGGTTGCGCGGCTTGTTGTTCAGCTCGGCGAGCATGGAGTAGGCGCGGCGGTTCGCGTGCGCCTTGCTGACGGCGCTGTTGGGATCGGCGAGGTCGCCGAAGACGATGGATCCGGTCGGGCAGACCTGCTGGCAGGCGCTGCGCGCCTCGCCGTCGCGCATCGCGCGGCCCTCGACTTTGGCGGTCACGCGCGCGGTCTGGATGCGTTGCACGCAGAACGTGCACTTCTCCATGACGCCGCGGCTGCGCACCGTGACTTCGGGGTTCGAAGCCATCTTCAGCACTTCGTTGCCTTCCTTCCACGTG
>CAYVPL010000140.1:0-7327 GCA_964453755.1 uncultured Planctomycetales bacterium | reverse complement strand
CTTCTTCATGTTCACGATGTTCACCGACCGCGACGGCAAGTTCCAGCTGCTGGCGCTGGCCGAGTCGGGCTTCGATCCGCTGGCGCGCACGTGCCGCTTCATGCTCACCGAGGAGGCGCACCACATGTTCGTCGGCCAGACCGGCATCGGCCGCGTCATCGAGCGCACCTGCGATGTGATGAATCAATACCCGGGCGCGGACCCGCGCGCGCACGGCGCCATCCCGCTCGAACTGCTGCAGAAGTACGTGAACTTCTGGGTGTCCTCCTCGACGGACCTCTACGGCTCGGAGATTTCCTCGAACGCCGCCAACTACTTCGCCGCCGGCCTCAAGGGCCGCGCTTACGAAGAGAAGAAATACAGCGAGCACACCGCGCGGGACCAAGCCTTCGTGATCGAGCGGCCGGAAGGCGGCCGCCTCAGCACCGAGGAAATCCCGCTCCGCAACGCCATGAACGAGGTGCTGCGCAGCGAGTATCTGGAAGACAACCAGAAGGGCGTGGACTACTGGAACCGGATCATCGAGAAGGCCGGACTGCCCTTCCGCATCCGCCTGCCGCATCGGCGCTTCCACCGGCGCATCGGCCTCTACAGCGGCCTGTGCTACGACGTGGACGGCCAGCCTCTGACCGCCGAAGAGTTCGAGCGCCGGCAGCACGAATGGCTGCCCGCGCCCGCGGATCGCGTCTTCGTCGCCTCCCTGATGCAGCCGGTGACCAAGCCGGGCCAGGTGGCGGGCTGGATCGCGGCGCCGAAGAAGGGCATCAACGGCATGGCCGAAGACTTCGAGTACGTGCGCCTGTAGTTCCGCGGGACGCGCAGCCGATATCCTTTGCGGATGCGCGTCCCGCTTCTCGTTCTGGCGCTGGCCGCGGCCCTCGCCGGCTGCGGCAAGAAATCCGAGCCGGCCGCCGGCGGCGCCGGCGCCGCGGCGGATCTGCCCGTCCCGCCGCCCGCGGCGCAGGACGCCGGCAGCGCTCCGGCGCAGACCGCCGTGACCGTGCTGCGCGCCGACGATCCGCAGCAGGCGCCCTTCGTGGAAGTGCGCACCTGGGCCCGCCAAGGCGGGATGGCGCTGCCCAATCTCGGCTATGACATCTACTGGCAGACCGAGGAAGGTCCGAGCAAGACCAGTTCCGCGACCGGCGCGGAAGGCTGGGCGCGCAACGCCTTCCCCACCTTCGCCCAGGTGCACAATCTCTATTTGCGCCCGACCCCGCTGACCGCGCCGGTCGCCGTGACGCTCGGACAATTCCTTGAGCCGGGCATGATCGTGCGGGTGGACGTGGTGGCGCCGGCCGCCGCGGTGATCGGCGGCGTGGTGCTGGACGAACTCGGCCAGCCGGTGCCGGGCGCGCTGCTGCTCGGTTTTCACGACGCGCAGCCGGTGATCGACGCGCAGGAGCGCCCCGAAGCGCGTTCGACCGGCAATGCCGACGAGACCGGCGCCTTCCAACTCGGCGGTTTTCCGCCCGGCCCGTTCGTGCTCGAAGCCGGACTCGACGCGCGCGGCACCATCTGGCGCCTGACCGGAGTCCTGACGGAAGGCCAGGTGGTGCAAGGGGTGGAAATTCTGCTCGAACCTTGTCACAACGTCTTCGGACAAGTGCTCGACGCCGCCGGCAGCCCGGTCAAGAACGCTTCGATCGTCGCCGGCAAGCTCGGCCGGCGTCAGCAGTCGCGCCCGGGGCCGGCCGACGATCTGCGCTACGTGCCGGGCCGGCCGCTGCTCGAGCGCAGCGACGAGCGCGGCACCTTCAATCTGCCCGCGGTTCCTGACAATCAGACCTGGTCCGTGGTGGTGGAGCATCCGCGGTACAAGAAGCAGATCGAGCGCATCGAGCCCGGCCAGGTGGACGTGCTGGTGCGGCTCGAAGAAGGCCTGCGGATCGGCGGCAGCCTGATGCTGCCCGACGGCCAGCCGGCGGCGCGCGTCGTGCTGACGCTCGCAGGCGGCGTCGAGCCCATGACCCTCACGGCCACCAAACAGGGCCGCTTCGACTTTGGCGGCCTGGATCCGGCCGGCAATCTGTGGATCGTGACTCAGGGCGAAGGCTTCGCGCCGCTGCTGCACGGGCCGCTCGACCTCAGCGCGCAATCGATCCAGGGTCTCGAACTGCAACTGCAGGCGGGCCAGATCCTCGCGGGCAAGATCCAGGCCGCGGACGGCTCCGCGGTCGAAGGCGCGCGCGTGAGTTTGCAGCGCCTTGATCTGCCGGCCGGACTTCCGGCGGGAATCCTCCCTGCGGCGCTCGGTCAGGCGAGCAGCGTCACCGGCACCGGCGGCGAGTTTTCGTTCGCGGGATTGGCCGCCGGGCAGTACCGGATCGCGGCGCGCGCGCCGGACGGGCGCGCGCAGCAGCTGGACGCCGCCGCGGGGGCGCAAGGGCTCGTGCTCACTCTGCCGTGATGCGCGCGCGCGGGCGCGGCCAGCGGTGGACGATCCACGCGCCGAGCCAGACCAGCGAAGCGGCCACGTGGATCCACTGCCAGACGCGGCGCGCGCTCTCGTCCACGGCGACCTGCAGCAGGTAACCGCTGAGGGCCATCGGCAGGAAGAGCAGCGACAGGGCCAGTCCGCTGCGGCGGCGCGCCGTGAAGCCGGAGCGGATGCGCGACCAGGCGTGCGTCTTCCAGATCAGGCCGACCGCCAGAACCAGGGCCGGCGCTGCCAGCAAGTGCGCCGCCTGCATGCCCGGCTGCCAAGGATGCTGAACGACCGCGTACGGATCCTCCGTTTCGGCGAAGGTGGCCATCCAGAACCAAGCCACTCCGCTCAGCGCCGCGGCCGCGTGGGCGGCGCGCAGAAAGATGGCCTCGCCGCGCGTCACGGCTGCGGCGCAGGCGCCGGGGCCGGCGCCGGCTGCAGAACCTGATGCAGCGCCAGGGCTTCGCGCACGGCGCCGACGGTGGCGCGCGCCGTCAGCGTGGCCCCGGTCACCGCGTGGATGCCGCGCTTGAGCTGCAGTTCGCCGTCGAGCTTGCGCCCGACGAACTCCGCGTGCCACTTTGGCTTGGGTAGATACTCGAGCGGCTCGTCGAAGGAGAGCACTTCGAGCCGCGCCACCGCGCCGTCGGGGCCGATCACCACCATCAGGCTCTGGCCGCGGCTGCGGACCGTGCGCGCATCGAAGTAGGCCGTGCCGAGCGGCTTGCCGGCGGCGTCCGCCGCGGCGTGCGCGCGCACCACGCCCGTCACGGCGGCGCTGCCCGCCAGTTCCGCCGCGCGGCGCGCCTGCTCTTCGGTCAGCCAGTGCGTGGCGACGGTCACGCGCGCATCGGCGCCGAAGGCGAGCTGCAGCGCCTGATCGCGCGTGAGGAACAGTTTGCCCGCGCCGAGCAGGCCCAGGCTCAAGCCGAGTCCGAGGAGGAGGGGATGCTGCATCAGAAGGAGAAGCCGACGGTGAAAGCCAGCAGGTCGGACACGGTGTCCGCGTCGTTTTCGAGATCGGTCCAGTCGAGTTTGAAGGCCACTTGCGGAATGGGGTGGAAGGCGACGCCCGCGGTCAGCGCGCGCACGTCGGTGTCGCCGGGCGCGTCCGCGGAGAGGTCGTATCTCTCCAAGCGCAAGAAGGGAATCAAGGCCCTCCCGCGCGGATCGCCGGCGAGGAAATCCCAGCCGGCCTCGAGGTAGGCGCCTTCGAGTTCTTCGCCCGGCGCCGGCGTCGGCAGCAGCGCGGCGTCCTCCACGTTCGAACTGGCCCAGAGGCCGCGCAGGCGCAACGCCCGCCACTCCCATTGCGCGTGCACGTCGAAGACCGTCGTGGCGAAATCCGGTCCGGCGTCGTCTTGGCCGCTGTCGCCGGAATAGGCGGCGACTCCCGCCAGGAGGCCCGGCGTGCCGACCCAGTCCACGCGCCCGGCCACGGCGAGATTCTCCGCCGCGGCTTCGCTGCCGCCCTGGCGCCCGCCGCGCATGCCGTTGTTCTCCAGGTCGAAGCCGCTGGCGTCGAATCCGTTCATCAAATAGGCGCGCGCCGAGATGCCGCCCCATTCGCCGGTGAAGCCGGCGCCGTTCTCGTGCCAGGTCGTGGGCAGGATGAATCGCTCCACCAGCGGCCGCTCGGCCGAGGGGAAGGTAGTGGGCTCGTGGATTTCGTTCAACAATCCCAGCGGCACCAGCAGATTGCCGACGCGCAAGCCGACGGCGTCGCTGAGGCGGCCTTCGACGTAGGCGAATTCCACGCTCACTTCGTCGCCGTGCTCGAACTCGATCTCGGAGTTGAACAGCCAGTTCTCGTCGAAGCGGTAGCCGAAGTACAGGACGACGCGGTGAAGGTCCCACTCGGCGCTGCCCTCGTCCGGCCGCGTGTACGTCATCTCGCCGTAGCCGCCGATGGCGACTTCGCCGGGCGCCTGCCGATAGACCCGCGAAGCGGACGGGGCGAGGCCGCCGGAGGGCAGGACCGAAGTGCCGGCGGCCGGGCCCAATTGCAGATCCTGGATCTCCTGGGCCAGGACGTCGAGGCGCCGGGCCAGTTCGGCCGGGGAGGGGTCCTGGGCTGCCAGGGGCGCCGCCAGGCCGATGAAAGTGAGACTCATTCTCAACAGCATGGGGGTATCCTAGAGCCCCTCCGGCGGCTGTCAAGTCGCGCCAGCGGCGGCGCTTGGCCCAGCCCGCCTCCGGCGCCTACCATCCCTGCCGTGGCCGGATCGCCGCTTCGCGCATGACGCTGACTCGCAGCTGGCGGCTGGTTTGTCTGGCGCAGGGGGAGGCGCCGCCCTTGGTCCCCGCCGGTTTGGCCCGCCTGCCCGGCGCGCAGTGGCAGGCGCGCACCCTCGACGCCTTCCTGACGGAAGTGGACGCCGGCGGCGCGCTGCCCGACGCCGTTCTGACCTTCGGCGGCGAGGATCTCATCCGCGCTCTGCGCAGCCATGACCGCACGTGCGTGCTGCCGGTCTTTCTGTTCGCCGCCGCCGAGCAGCCGGCCCCGCCCGGCTTCGACGGCAGTTGGTCGGGCGAGAGCCCCGAGGCGCTTGCGACGGTGGCGGATCGAACCGCGTGGAGCGCGGCCCTGCCGGCCCTGCACGCTCCGCTCGACTCGCTGCGCCGCGAGCATCGCTTTGCCCGCTGGCTGGCGGCGCGCGGCCATTGTCAAACGAGCGACGCCGAAATCTTCGGCCTGGACGCGCCGCGCTCCGCGCTCGCGTCCTGGCAGGCTTGCGGCTGGGTGGAAGCGGCGCCCGACGGCGTTCCCGCCTGGCGCGCCACCGCCGCGTTGCGCGTCGCGGCGGCGGCGGCGGCGCTCGTTCTGCCCGCGCCGCCGGCGGCGCGCCCGCCGCGTTCTGCTCCTGCTCAGGACGCAGTCATCGCGCCGGCTGCAGCAGCTCCGCCGCAGTGGTCGCGCAGCATGCTGCTGTCTCTCTCGGCCTTCCTGGTCGTCCTGGCGGCGCTGCTGTGGACGGGGAAAGTGGATTGGCTCGGGCCGGGCCTCGGCCGAGACCGGCCCGCGGAAGGGGCGCGGCGCCTGCGGATCGGCGACGCGCAGTTGCCGCCCGCGCGCGAGGCGCGCGGGTCCGGCGCGTCCGCGCCGGCTCCGGCCGGCGCCGTCGGCGCGCCCGGCATTTTCGTGCCGGCTGTCGTCGCGCCCGCAGGCGACGCGCCGCGCACCGTCGCGCGAGGCCAGGTGCGGCGCGAGCCGGCGCCGCTGCTGGCGCTCTCATCCGGCCGGGTGAGCGCGCTGCTCGCCGCGCCAGGCGCCCGCGTGGAAGCCGGCGCCCCGCTCGCGCGCCTCACGGATCCGCGCGCCGAGCGCGAACTCGAGCGCCTGCAGCAAGAGCTCGCGCAGGTGGACGCGGCCATTGCAGCAGCTCAAAGCGAGGACGCGGCAGCCCGCGCGCTCGCCTGGGAACAAAGCGAATTGGAGCGGGCGCGCCTCGCCGCGCAAGTCGCCAGCGCCGAAGCCGCGCGCGCGGAGGCGCAGGAGCACTACGCGCGGAGCCTGCGTCTCGCCGAGGACGGCGTGCTCTCCTTCCGCGAAGTCCGCCCCGATTGGGAAGCGCTGCAGCGGGCGCGCGAGACCGAGGAACGCGCGCGCGGCCAACTCGACGTCTTTCTGACGGCGCGCGCGCAACCCGCCGCGGCGGGGCGGGGCGAGGCGCCGGCCTGGCTCGGCGCGCGCCGCGCGCGCCTCGAGGACGAGGTGCAGACGGCGCGCGCCTTGGCGGCTCCGCGCCTCGTGCGCGCCGCCGCCGCCGGCGAACTGCTGGAGTGGCGCGTCGCAGTGGGCAGCGAGGTGGAGGAAGGCGCGGAACTGGCGCGCGTGGCCGCCGGCGCGGCCTGGGCGGAGGCGGCGCTGGATGGGGCGGAGTCCGCAGCCGGCGCGCCGCGCCTCGACGAAGTCGAAGTGCGACTGACGGCGGGCAGTCCTTGGACGGCCGTGAGTGACTTCGAAGCGACCGTGGCGCCGTCCGGCGCGGCGATGCTCCGCGCGCGGCTGCCGGCGGAGCTGCAGGAATCGGCGCGCTCCGGCGCCAGCGTCGAGTTGCGATTCCGGGCCCTGGAGTGAGGCTTGAGCGCGGCGGCTGACGACCCGAACCTGCCGGCGGGCTGGCGCTTCGAGCGCCGCGCGGATGGTTTGACAATTCTGGCGCCGGACGGCGGCCGGCTCCGCGCGGATTTCGTCGGCGGCCAATTGGGCTGGCGGCTGGCGCATGGCGGCGGCCGCGGCCAGGCGGTGGCGCGGGCGGTCGGCCTCGGCAAGGGCCGGCCGCCACCGCGCGTGCTCGACGCCACCGCCGGCCTGGGCCGCGACGCTGCGGTGCTGGCCGCTCTCGGCTGCGAGGTGCTGGCGCTCGAGCGCCATCCGGCGGTGTGCGCGCTGCTCGAGGACGCGCGCGCGCGCGCCGCCGCCGATCCGGCCGCGCGCGCGCGCCTGCAGGACCGGCTGCGCTTCCAGTGCGCCGATGCCCGCGCTTTTTTCGAGGCGGGCGGCGCGCGCGGCTACGACGCGATCTATCTCGATCCCATGCACCCCGAGCGCGTCAAGAGCGCCCTCGTCAAACAGGAGATGCGCCTGTTTCGCGCGCTCGTCGGCGCCGACGAGGACGCGGAGTCCCTGCTGGCCGCCGCGCTGCGGGCCGGCGTTCCGCGCGTCGCCGTCAAGCGTCCGGCGCAGGCGCCGCCGCTCGCCGGCGCGCCGGCCGGCAGCATTCCCGGCCGCACGACCCGCTTCGATCTCTATCTGCCGTAGAATGACGGGTTCAGGGCCATGATCGCGACCATCCCGCTGCCGATGCTGCCGGTGCCCAAGGCCGTGCCTGCGCCCGAGGACGTCAAACGCTTCGCGACCGAGCAGGGGATTCTGATCCTCGCCCACTCCTATCA
>CAYVPL010000139.1:0-7335 GCA_964453755.1 uncultured Planctomycetales bacterium | reverse complement strand
ATTGGCGACGTAGATCATCGGCGTGCAGGCCGCGAGCAGCGCGCCGGCGCGCGCCGTCGCCAGCGAGACACCGCGCAGGCCCAAGGCCACGGCGCCGGGCAAGCATGCGGCCAGCCAGGCGAAAGGTGCCTGCACCCACCGATCGCTCCAGCCGCCGAGTTGCGCTGCCCACGCTTCCAGGAGCGGCACGCCGAGCGGGTAGTTGGGGTGCGTGGCGATGCGGCCGTAATCCAGCGGGCCGTTCATGCCGAGCAGAGCCTCGTTCAGCACCGTGCCGTGAAAGTGGAGGACCTTGCCGCGATACCCGAAGTGCAGCAGCGGATCGGTTTCGTTCAGCGGCATGGCCAATGTCAAACCGGCCGCGCCCACGGCCAGCGCGCCGAGCAGCAGCGCCAGCGGGCGCGACCATTCCAAAGCCTGCCACGGGGCGTCCGGTGCGCGCCGCCTGCGCCACGCGAGCCAGCCGCAGGCCGCGAGGCCGCCGAGCAACGTCAGAGCGTAAACCGCGACGAAGGGCAGCCGCGCCGCGACGGCGGCGGTGCCGAGCACGGCAATCAGCGCCGCGCCGAGCAGCGAGGCGGCGCAAGTTTCCTCCCAGAGGCTGCGTGGCAGGATGCGGCGCGAAGGCAGCAGCAGACGGCCCAGGCCCCAGGCGATTGGCCAGAACAACAGCGCGCTCAGGGCCGTCACAGCGCTACTCCGACCACCGGCTCACGCGCTCGAGCGGCAGCAGTTCCCAGTCCACGAAGCGGAAGCCGGTGTTGGGGTTGAAGAGCAGCACCCAGTCGGCGCCGATGCGGCGCGCGGCCTCGATCTCGACCGCCGAAAGGCTGCGCGTCGGCGCGGATTCCGACTCGCTCAATTTCGTCAGAGCGCGATCCTTGATGCGGACGTACTTCGCGCCGGTCCAGGGCGCCGCGGCGTTGACCGCCTCGACCCAGGAAAAATATTGCATGACGTAGCCGCTGGCGAGTTCGGGCCGCCAGAGATGCAGGCGGCGGGGCGAGAGCGCGTAGTTCAGATGCAGAAACCAGCGCGAGCGCGGCAGCACGGACAGATAGGCGGTGCTGGGCACCAGCAGAATCGCCGCATCCTCGGGCACCCGCGCGCGCACGTGCTCGACGAAGGCGCGGTATTCCGGGTCGAGCCAGGCCGGCCATTGCGGGCGGCCGTAGACCACCATTTCCAAACCGGCGGCATCCGTCGCTCCTTCGTCGGCGAAGGTGGTGAGGTCGAAGACGATCTTCCCGCGCAGCGCGGCGGCGAGCCGCGCGAAGTCGGGGCGCAGGAATTCCGGGCGCGCCTCAGCAATGACCGCCACGTCCGCGCCGGCGGCGGCCGATGCCGGATCGCCGCTGGTCAGACGGAGCACCTCCACGCCCGCGCCCTCCAAGCCCTCGATCAGCGGAGCCAGCTCCGCCTCGCCCAGGATGAGCACGCGTCCGCCAGTCTTCGGCAGGCGCGAAAGAATGGGCGCGACCGCGCCCGCGGCGTCGATCGGCAACTGTCCGTAGCGCTCGCGATCGGGCGCGAATCCGTCGCGCGCGGCGGCGCCGAGGCCCGCCGCCATCCAGATCAGGATGCCCGCCGCGCAGACCATCTGCGCGCGCACCAGCCAGGCAAGGGCCATGCGCCGAGGATAACCTGGAGCCCTTGCATCCCCAAGTTGCGGTCTCCGGCAAGTCCTTGCTCCTGGCGTTGGCGCTCGGCGCCGTGCCCGCGCTGTGCGCGGTTTTCTTTCTGGCGGATCCTTTGGCGCCGCGCGACTTCGCTCTCGCCGGCGGCGCGCTGGCCTTGGGACTCGCGCTGGCTTGGCTGCTGCGCGGCCGCCTGCCCGAACTGTCGGATCGCTGTTTTCTCTGCCTGGCTCTGCTCGGCGCCGCCACGCCGACTCTCATCGCCGCGCTCCGTCTCGACACGACGATCACGAACGACGAGCGCGCCTATCTCTATCAGGCGGAACTCTTCGCCGCAGGCCGGCTGGCCGAGCCGATCCCGCAGCCGCCGGAGATTTTTCATCGTTTCCAGATGTACAGCGACGAGGAGCGCGGCATCCGCTACCCGAAGTATTCGCCTGGCACGGCGCTCGGGCTGCTGCCCGGAACGCTGGCCGGCTGGCCGATGTTCTCGACGCTGATCGCCGGACTCCTCGACGTGCTGCTGCTGGCGGCGATCGCGCGCCGCCTCGGCCTCGGCACGCCGGCGCTGGCGTCTTTGCTGCTCGCTTTCTCGCCCTTTTTCCTGCTCGTGCAGACCTCCGTCCAGTCGGAAGTTTTCGCGCTGCCCGCGGTGTTGGCCGCCTACTGGGCCTTGCTGCGCATTCGCGAGGGGGGGGTGAGCTCCGGACGGGCCGCGGCCTTCGGCGCTCTGGCCGGCGTCTGCACCGGCTTCGTGCTGCTTGGCCGCCCGCTGACCGGCGCGCTGCTGGCCCTCGCTCTGGGCGCGGGCATGCTCGGTTCCGCGCGCCGCGTTCCGGCCCTGCTCGGCGCGGTGCTCGGCGGACTGCCCTGCTTCATCGGCCTCCTGCTCTATCAGCAGGCCCTCACCGGCGATCCCTTCACCATTCCCTACCATCTCTACGCGCTGCGCTACGGGCCGTTCAATCCGGAGAAGCAGCCGATTGACATTTACGGCCAGGGCGACGCGGTCCAGGGCCTGCTCGATCAAGCCGGCCGCTGGTCGGTGGCTTTCGCCGGCATGCTGGGCGCCGTGGCGCTCGGCTTCTGGGGCCTGTGGCGCATGCGCGGCCGCGACGGCGGCGCCGCCCTGCTCTTCGCGCTGCTCGGCCCCTTCGCCTACGCCTTCCACTGGTATCAGGGACATCAGGCTTACCTCGGACCGCTGTATTGCTACGAAGCTCTCGGCTTCCTCCTGTGCGGCGCGCTGCTGGTGCTGCAGTCCGCGCCCGAGCCGGCGCGGCGCGGCTTCGTGCTGACCGCGCTCGTGGCCGGACCGCTGGTCTTCGCGCTCAACTTCGGCGAAGTGCAGCGGCTCAGCGATCTGCGCTCGGCGCCGCAGCGCGCGGCCCGCGAGGTTCCCGCCGGCTCCGTGATCCTGTACGCCCCGAGCCAGCGCAGCGGCCAGGGCGACGTGACGGTCAAGTACTACACGCCTTCACCGCCGACGCGCCGACCGAACGAGACGGTCTTCGTCCGCGAGCCGCGCAGCCAGCCGCTGGATCAGGCGCTGCAGCAGGCGGGCCTGAGCGGCCGCCCGGTCTTCCGCTTCGTGCCCGACGCGGACTTGCGCAGCGGACGGCTGGAACCGGTCCAGCCGCGGTAGCCGACACTCAGCCTCCCCAGGGCAGGCTCTGCTCGCCGACGGCCAATTCCACGTCGCGCGCGCCCGCGCCCGCCACCGCGATCGTCCAGCGGCCGGGCGGCAACACGGTCCATCTGACAATTCCATCCAGCGAAGCCACCGTGAGATCGCGCACCTCGCCGCCCTGCTGCAATTCCACGGCCTCGCCGGCCGGCAGGCCGGTCAACTCCAAGGAAGCGTAAGCGGGGCGCAGCACGAACGGCGCGTCGGCCGGAGCCGGCGCGTAGTCGCGGCTCTCGCGCAGCAGCAGCCAGGGCGCGCGCGGCAGGCGGCCGGGCGCGAAAACCTCCCAGTCCAGCGCGCCGCCGCCGGCCTGCACGGTCAAACGGCCGTCGGCGCCGGTGAGGCCGATCCAGGGCGGGGCCGAGGCGTCGTCGGCCGGGCGCGCCAGCACCAGGGCCTGCGCCAGGCCGCCGCCTGCGCGATCGAGCACCTGGAGCTCCCAATCGACGAGCGCGAGCGGCTGCTGCGCGGCCCGCTCCGGGTCTGACAATTTTTTCAGGCGAAAGCCGCCGTCGGGCGGCGCGCTCCAGGGGCCGGCCTCCAGGACTTCGTGCCCGGGCGCCCAGGCCATCATGAGCACCGGACCCGGCGCGGCCAGTTCGACGGCGGCCCGGCCGGCGGCGTCCACATCGGCGCGCGCCAATTCGGGTTCGAGGATCACGCACACGGCGCCGGGCGCCGGCTGCCCGTCCGGTCCCAGCAGGCGAAACTCCAGCCGATGCGTGGCGGGCGGGGCGCCGGCATCCGGCAGGGGCTGCACGGGATCCACCGGATCGGGCTGCCCGGTGCCGCCGCCGAAGAGGAGGATCAGCAAAACGACGAGCACTGGCGTCAGAATCAGGCTCAGCGCGAAGAAGGCGCGGCGCATGCTTCAGTCGCGGCGCGGCGGGCGCACCGGCAGCTCGATCTTGAGCGTCGCAGTGCCTTCGGGCGGGACGAACACGTTCGGCGTCGCGGTGGTGGCGCCGCCGCTCAGAGTCACGGCGTAGGTGCCGCTCGGCAATTTTGTCAGCCGCGCGCCTTTGCGGCCGACCACCACGGACCGCACGGTGCCGGCGTCCTCCTGCGGCTGCAAGGTGATCTCGCGCTCGGCCACGCGCTCGGCGGCGTTGCTCACTTCGATCACCAGGGTACCGGAGCGCAGCTCGAAGTCGGCGCGACTGACTCCGCCGGCGCCGACCGTGACGCGCCGTCGGGCCAATCCGCGCACCGATTCCGGAAAATTCTTGCTGCGCAGGCCGTCCGGCTCGCCTCCGGGCTGACAAATCACCACCAGCCACTCGCGCGCCTCGAGTCCGGCGAAAGCGAAGCGGCCGTCGCGGTCGGTGGTGCTGCGTCGCATGCTGGCCAGCTGCTGGCGCGCGCTCAGGCTCGGATCCGAGTCCGGGCTCAAGCCGCTCGGGAAGAGGAAGACGCCGTAATCCACGGCTGCCGCGCCTCCCGCCAGCACGCGGCCTTCGAGTAGGCCGAAACTCTCGAGTTCCAGGCGCAGCACCGCCGGCACCATGGCGCCGGGCGGGACGGTCAATTCCTCCAGACGGGCCAGAGGCTGGCCGGAGCCGAAACTGAAGACCTGCACGCCGCCGCCCCAGGGCGAGGGGCGCAGAACGAGCGAGTAGGTGTCCGGCGCCAGATTCTCGAAGCGGAATTGTCCGCTTGGATCCACCGCGGCTTCCAGAGTTTCGCGCCCGGGAGCGCTGGCCAGCACTTGCAGGGAGGGAAAGGCGCGCAACTCGCCCTCGACGCTGCCCGCGATGCCGGAGCGGGCGGGCAGGCGCACTTCCAAGTCTGACAAATCCTCGAGCAAGGCCAGGTCTGCCGATTCGCCCGGCGAGCAGGAGGCGTGATGCGCTTCGACGCGATAGTCGCCGGGCGCGAGGCCGCCGAAGCGGAATTCGCCGTCCGCGCCGGCGGCGGCGCGCGCGACCACGGTGCCGCCGCGCGCCGCGGCGTCCAGAGTGGGCATGCGGTTGGCGCGCGGCGCCTGCAGTTTGCGCAGGTGGATGCGGGCGCCCGCCAGAGCCGCGCCGTCGGCGGCGAGCGCGCGACCGCTCAGGGTCAGACCGGCCGGCAGGATCAGGCGCAGCGGGAATGCGGCCGGATCCAACTTGCCGCCGCGCAAATCCAGGCGCGCCGGCGCGGCCGGGGCGTGCGCGTCGTCCCAGGCCCACACGTCCACGCGGCTGGCGCCATCCAACAGGCCGATGTCGAAGGCGAGGGTGAAGGCGCCGTCGGCGCCGCTGGTCGCCGCCGCCAGAGCGAGGCGATCCCGCGGGTGGAAGGGCGTCGGCGTCTGCGGCGTGAGGATGACTTGCGCGCCCGCCACGGCGGCGCCGGACTCGTCCAGCACGAAGCCGCGCACCTGCGGCAGGATTTGGATCAGGATTTCCAGAGGACCGCCCTCGAGATCGGCCGGGCGCAGGTTGCGGCGGACCAGGGAATGCCCGGGGGCGCTGACCAGCAGTTCGAGCGCCGTGAAATCTTCGGCCGCGAAGAAGCTGAAACCGCCGCCCACATCGGACGTGGTCTTTGACTCCTGCTGATGATTCGGCCAGGGCGAGCTGGTGCTGGCCCGCGCGCGAATGGCGGCGCCCGGCACCGCCTGGCGCGCCGCATCCAGCACGATGCCCGTCATGACGCGCCCGCTGCGCAACTGCAACACGAGATCCGTCAGTTCTTCGCCCTCCTGCGCCGTGAGGGGGGGGGACCAGGGCGCGCCGAATCCGGCGGCCGTGGCGCGGACGCGAATGCGGCCCGGAGGCAGCCGCTCCAGGCGGAATGCGCCTTCGCGGTCGCTCCAAGCGCTCATGCCCGGCAGCGGATCCAAGTGCAACACCTCCTTGTTGGAAGTGCTCAGCGCGGGATCGGCGAAGGCCAGGATCTCCGCGCCGGCGACCGGGCTGCCGTCGGGGGCCAGCACGCGGCCGCTCAAGGCGAAGCCGCGGGTCAGACGCAGTTCGCCCAGATCCCGAGTGCGGCCGGGCCAGGCCGGCTGGTTCAACAGGCGCAGCGGCGCGTGGCCGGCATGGGAGAACAGGATTTCGAAGCGCAGGCCGTCGCGCGGCGCCTCGGGCAAGGCGAAGCGGCCGTCGGCTCCGCTGCGCGCGGTGAACTCCGCCGCCAGGCGCTCGGCGCGATCCGGCGCGCTGGCGCTGGCGGACCAGCCGATCAAGCCGGCGGCAGCGACCGCGACGTTCGCCAGCGGCTCGCCGTCGGAGCCCAGCAGCGTGCCGGTGAAACTGGGAATTCCCAATTCGCGCGCGCCGGTGAAGGCGGGCTCCTGGGTTCCCAGGTCCGCATGAGGATCCACCTCGGTGCGCACTCCGCTTGCGCCGCTCAAATCACCGGCGCCCGCGCCGGGATCGGTCTCCTGCGCCGCAGGGCCGCCATCCGCCAGCGGCGGCGAGTCCGGGCCGCCCGCGGTCATCAGCACCCACGCCACCAGCGCGAGCGCCACGAACAGGAGGGGCAGGGCGAGGCGTTTGACCAACACCCTCCATCCTACGCCGTGAGTCCCCCGGGGTAGCGGGCCTACAATCCGCCCTTCGCGAGCCCATGCGACTCACCCGCACGCTGTTTGCCACCTTGCGCGAGGAACCCTCCGACGCGGAGGTGCGCTCCCACGCCCTGATGGCCCGAGCCGGCTTCATTCAGAAGCTGGCAGCCGGCATCTACGTCTACGGCCCCATGATGTGGCGGGTGCTGCGCCGGGTGGAGTCCATCGTGCGCGAGGAGCACGACCGCGCCGGCTGCATGGAAATCCTGATGCCGGCCATTCAGCCCAAGGAGTTGTGGGTCGAGAGCGGCCGCTGGGACCGCTACGTCAACGACGGCATCCTGTTTCACTTTCACGACCGCCGCGGCAGCGAAGTCTGCCTCGGGCCGACGCACGAAGAGGTCGTGACGGATTTCGTGCGGCGCCAGGTGCAGTCCTGGCGGCAACTCCCGGTCACCGTCTACCAGATCCAGACCAAGTTCCGCGACGAGATCCGCCCGCGCTTCGGCCTGATG
>CAYVPL010000138.1:0-7412 GCA_964453755.1 uncultured Planctomycetales bacterium | reverse complement strand
TCACGACCCGCACCTATCAGGACCGCCTCGACACGCTGGCGGAGGTACGCGCCGCCGGCATGAAGGTCTGCTGCGGCGGCATCCTCGGCATGGGCGAGTCGGAAGAGGACCGCATCGGCCTGCTGCACGAACTTGCGCGCCAGGATCCGCCGCCGGAGTCGGTGCCGATCAACGCGCTGGTGCCGATCGCCGGCACTCCGCTCGGCGATTCGCCGCCGTTGCCGTGGGAGCAGATGCTGCGCACGGTCGCGGCGGCGCGCCTGCTGATGCCGGAGTCCTACGTCCGGCTCTCGGCCGGCCGCGAGACGATGAGCGAGGAACTGCAGGCCCTCTGCTTCCTGGCCGGCGCCAACTCGATCTTCCTCGGCGACCGCCTGCTGACCGCGCCCAACCGCGGCCGCGCCGACGACGCCGCGCTGCTCGCAAAACTGGGCCTGCGCGGAGTGCGCGCGCCCGCGTCCGCGGCGGCCGGCGTCATCGAAGTGTGAAAGATTCGCTGGGCGACGACCTGCGCGCCGAACTGGCCGCTCTGACGGCCGCCGGACTGCGCCGCGAGCTGGCCCCGGCCGAGGGCGTGGACTTCACGAGCAGCGATTACCTCGGCCTTGCGCGCGATCCGCGGGTGATCGCGGCGGCGCGCGCGGCGCTCGAGGAATTCGGCGCGGGCGCTTGCGGCGCGCGCCTGCTGCGCGGCAATCTGCCGCCGCTCGAGGCCGCCGAGCGCGCCTGCGCCGGCTGGCTGGGCGAGGAAGCCGCGCTGCTCTGCCCCAGCGGCTGGCAGGCCAACGCCGCGCTGCTGCCGGCCCTGGCCGGCGCCGACGACCTGATTTTGTCAGACGAACTAAACCACGCCTCGCTCATCGACGGCGCGCGTCTGGCGCCGGCTCCGCGCTCGATCTTTCGCCACCTCGACCTCGACGATCTTGCGGCGCAACTCGGCCGCGCCCGCGCCCGCCGCCGCCGCCTGGTCGTGGTGGAGGACGTTTACTCCATGGACGGCGACCTCGCGCCGCTCGGCGCGCTGCTGCGCCTGTGCGAAGAGCACGACGCGCACCTCATCGTGGACCACGCGCACGCCGCCGGACTGTACGAAGACCGCCTGCCCGCCGCGCATCCGCGCGTGCTGGCGCGCGTCGTGACCGGAGGCAAGGCGTTGGGCGCGGCCGGCGCCTTCGTGTGCGGACGGCGCGCCGTCGTGGATTTGCTGCTCAATCGCGGCCGCGCCTTCATCTACACCACGGCTCCCCCCCCCGCGGTGGCCGCGGCGTTGGAGGCCGCGATCCGCATCCTGCGCGCCGAGCCCGGGCTGGCGCTGGCGGCGCACGCCAACGCCGCGCGCCTGCGCGAACTCCTGCGCGCCGGCGGCGCGGAGGCGCGCGGCGAGTCGCCGATCGTGCCGGTGCCGGTCGGCTCCGCCGAGCGCGCGCTGGAAGTCGCGGCCGCCGTCCGCGCGCGCGGCTTCGACGTGCGCGCCGTGCGCCCGCCCACCGTGCCGGAGGGCGGCAGCCGCCTGCGCCTGGTCTGCCACGCTGCGCACACGCCGGAACAGATCGCTGGCCTTGCCGACGCAGTGCTCGAAGCGCTGCGCGCCAGCGCTCCACCCCCAGCAGCCGCGCCGCCGACCCGCCGCCGCGCCAAGTCGCCGCCGCGGCTGTTGGTCGTCGCGGGCACCGACACCGACGTCGGCAAGACGGTGGTCAGCGCGCTGCTGGCGCGCGCGCTCCTCGCCGCCGCGCGGCCCGCGGGCTACTTCAAGCCGGTGCAATGCGGGCCTGACGACGACACGGCGCGCGTGCGGGAATTGTCAAATCTCGACGCGGCGCAGGCTTCGCCGCCGGCCTTCGCCCTGAGCCGGCCGGCCTCCGTGGATCAGGCGGCCGCGGCGGAGGGAGTCGAAGTCACCTCCGACCAACTGCTCAAGGCCATCGCGCAACGCGCGGCGGCCGGCCCGAAGGACGGCGTGCTGCTGATCGAGTGCGCGGGCGGCCTGCGCGTGCCGCTGAACGCGGACGAGGATCAGGCGGACCTGCTGCGCCGCCTCGGCGCGCCGGTCGTCCTCGTCGCGCGCAGCGGGCTGGGCACGCTCAACCACACGCTGCTCAGCCTCGAAGCGCTGGCCGCGCGCCGCCTGCGCCCCGTCGCCCTCTTCCTGGTCGGACCGCCGCATCCGGAGAACGTGCGGACGCTCAGCGGCCGCCACCCCGAACTGCCGCTCTTCGAAGTGCCGCAATTCCGCGCCGTGGACGCGCCCGCTCTCGACCTGTGGCTGGCCGCGCACGACCTGGCCTGGCTGACCAAGTCCGACTATTTCACTTCGACCCAGAACACGTCCGCCACTTCCTTGCGGACGAAGTCGTAGCTCACTTCGTCGAAGCGGTTGAGCGCCGAGTCCATGGTCAGGAACGCGCCGCCGCCCGGCAGCGCCGGATCGTCGCGATAGCCCACGAGCAGACGGCTGTGCGCCGAGCCCGCCGCCACCGGATAGCCGCGCGCCAGCACCGATTTGACTTCCGCGAATTGCGGCGCGCTGAGGCCGAAGCGATTCGGCTCCCAGGGCACGATCCAGTGCACGGCCAGCGCCTCGCCGCAGTCCCGCAACCGATTCGCGGCCTCCGCCAGGGCTTCCGGCGTGGGCCCGTGATTCGGATCGTAGGTTTCGAGATAGGGCATGGACGCCTCGGCGCAGAGCCCGAAGCGCGCGAATCCCGCCAGCGCATTGTGAAAGAAGGCGCCGTCCGAAGGTCCGCCGGCGGCCTGGCTGGCCGCCCAGTTCAGGAACTCGGCGCTCAAACGCTGCGGCTGGCCGCGCTGGCGGGCGATCGCCCACTCCAGCGCGCTGCAGGTGGTGAAGACCGAGCAGGTGCCGCGGCCGCCCTGCGGCCGCGGTCCCAGGCCGAGGGCTTCGAGTTCTGGACGCAGATCCACCGGGCCGCGATGCCATCTGAAAATGCTGCGCTCGAAGAAATCGTCGGCGCCCTGCAGCCGCACCAGCTTCTGCAAGGAGAAGCGCTGATCCTCGATGCGGTAGACGTAGCGCAGGCGCGCCTTGCGCCCGTCGTCCTCGCCGTCCGCCTCCGTGGTGATGCGGACGAGGCCATAGGTGGTCTGGGTCCGCTCGACCAGCGCGTCTCCGCCCATGCGCTGGCCGTCGGCGCGCAGCGTGAGCGTTTCGCCGCCATCCTTCTCCGGCTCGTCGGAGTAGCCGACGCGGAAGGACCAGGACAGCGGCGGCTGCCCGAGCCGCTCCACCACCAAAGTCGAGCGAATCGTGACGGGAGCGCCGCTGCCGTAATCCAGATAGGTGAGCGAACCCTTCCAAGGCTCGCCCGCCAGGCGGTCTAGATCGGCGGCCAGAACCAGCGCGATCGGCGCGGCCGGCGGCGGCGCGGGCGCGGCGCAGGCGGCGAGGAGGAAGAGGCTGAGCAGGCTGGCGGCGCGGAGCATCCTGGAAATTCAGCCTAGCAGACGGCTGCAACCGGAGTATTCCGGGGAAGGTCACAGAGCCACCCGCCGATGAACACCCGCCCCTTCCCCTGGCTGCTCATGCTCGCTCCCGCCGGCTTGCTGGCGCTCGCCTGCTCCACCGACTATTACTCCTGGCACGGCGGCCAGTCCGCCAGCATTTCGATCTCGGACGATGACGCCAGCGTCCGCGTGAAGCGCAGCGGCTATTCGCTGATTCTGCGCGCCGAGGGCAAAATGAGTTTCCAGGCGGACGAGTCCGATTTGGCCACCCTCGAGGCGGGCGGCAAGTTCGACCTGTCGGAGAAGTTGGACGGCGTCCTGCGCGAGTACGAGGTGCGCGCCGACCGCTCCGGACAGCTGACGCGCGAGTTCTTCCTCGAGGGCAAACTGATCGAACCGGACGCCGCGGCGCAGGAGTGGCTGGCGGCGGCGCTGCCGCGCATGTTCCGCGAGTCGGGCTTCGACGCCGAAGCGCGCGTCGGGCGCTTGCTGGCGCGCGGCGGACCTGAATTGGTGCTGCAAGAGGTGGATCTGGCCGGCACCGACTACGCGAAGGGCTCCTACCTGCGCCTGCTGCTCGAGCAGGCGGAATTGGACGCAACTCAGGCCGAACGCACGCTGCTGAGCGCCGCGAAGATCGACTCGGACTACGAGTTGTCGCAATTCCTGCAGCGCTCGTTGAAGAGCCTGCCGGCCGGCTCGGCTCCGCAGGCGGGCTGGCTGGCCGCCGCCCGTCAACTGGATTCTGACTACGAGTTGGGGCAAGCCATCCAGGAGGCACTCAAGCGCTCCGGCAGCGACGAGACCTTCACGACGGCCCTGGTGGGATTGGCGGCTGAGCAGCTGGACTCCGACTACGAACTGGGCCAAGTGCTGCAGCGCGTCGCGAAGCAGGCCATGAGCCCGGCGCTGGCCGCGGCATATCTGACGGCGGCCGGGGAGCTGGGCTCCGACTACGAGCGCCGCTGCGCCTTGGAGGAATGCGCGTCCAGCGTCGCCGCCGATCCGGAGTTGAATCGCCGATACCGCGAGTTGTCGCGTTCGATGGGCGACTACGACCGCGGTCAGGCGCTCAAGGCTCTCGACGACGCGACGCGGGACTGAAGAGCGGCTCGAGCAACTGGTTGAAGAGCAGAAACTCGCGCTGACGCGAGTGACCGGGCCGCCAGGCGGAGCCGATGGTGCGATAGGCCGGACGCGTGAGAGGCCGCGTCACCAGGTCGGGCAGACCGGCGCCGAGGCTGGCGCGCGCCATTTCCGGGAGCAGCGTCACGCCGTGGCCCATCGCCACCATCTGGACGAGCGTGCCGAGGCTGCCGGCGCGGAAGTCGCCGAGTTCGCCGGAAGGCACGCCGCAGAGGGCGCGCAACTGATCGGACAGGCAGTGGCCGTCTTCGAGCAGCAGGAGGTTTTCCTGCTGCAGTTCTTCCAGGGCGATTTCCGGCTTCTGCGCCAACGGATGGCGCGCGGGCACGGCGGCGCAGAAGGGATCGCGGCCGAGCGGGCGCGATTCGACTGGGCCCAGTTCGGCTTCGAGAGCCAGCACCAGCAGATCCAGGTCTCCCCGCTCCAGGCGGGCGAGCAGATTCTTGGTCTGATCCTCCGCCAGCAGCAGGCGGCAGGCGGGATGGCGTTTCTGCACCGCGGTCACGATCTGCGGCACCAGATAAGGCGAAACCGTCGGAATCACGCCGAGGCGCAGATCCCCCGCCAGCGGTTCGCGGCCGGCGCCGCCGAGCGCTTCGAGTTCGGCAAGCTGCGCCATCAGCGCCCCGCCGCGTCTCACGAAATCCTCGCCGAAGGAGGTCAGGCTGATCGGCTTGGTGCTGCGCTCGAAGAGCCGCGCGCCCAACGCCGTTTCGAGTTGGGCCACCTGCACGCTCAAGGCCGGCTGGCTCACGTGGCAGGCGCGCGCCGCTTCGCTGAAGTTGCGGAATTTCGCCACGGCCAGCGCGTATTCGATCTGGCGCAAGGTGAGGTTCACGGTCATGCCGCGCCCACGATAGGGGTCGCCTATCGGGCGCGATAGGGACTCGGTATTGGCCGCGCGCCGAACCAGGACCGAAGATTCTTCCATGAACCGATCCATCGCTCTCCTTGGACTCGCCGCCAGCCTGCTTTCTCCCCTCCAAGCTCAGGAGCCTCTGACGCGCGACAACGGCGCGCCGGTCGGCGACAACCAGAACTCCAAGACCGCGGGCGAGCGCGGCGGCGTGCTGCTGGAGGACGTGCAGTTGATCCAGAAGCTGCAGCGCTTCGACCGCGAGCGCATCCCGGAGCGCGTGGTGCACGCGCGCGGCACCGCGGCGCATGGCGTCTTCACCGCCTCCGCCGATCTCTCCGACGTGACGATGGCGCAGCTCTTCGGCGCCGCCGGGCGCGAGACGCCGGTCTTCGTGCGCTTCTCCTCGGTCATTCACCCCAGCGGCTCGCCGGAAACTCTGCGCGATCCGCGCGGCTTCGCCGTCAAGTTCTACACCGCCGAAGGCAACTGGGACTTGGTCGGCAACAACCTGCCGGTCTTCTTCATCCGCGACGCCATCAAGTTCCCGGACATGGTGCACTCACTGAAGCCGTCGCCGGTCAACAATCGGCAGGACCCGAACCGCTTCTTTGACTTTTTCTCGCACGTGCCGGAGTCCACGCACATGCTGACCCAGCTCTACTCGGACCTGGGCACGCCGCAGAGTTACGCGGTGATGGACGGCAACGGCGTGCACGCCTACAAATTCGTGGACGCGGCGGGCGAAGTCACCTACGTCAAGTTCCACTGGAAGTCGCTCCAGCCCTTCGCCGCCTGGACGCGGGAAGAGGCGGCCGCGATGCAGGCGGAGGACTTCCAGCCGCACACCACCGACCTCTACGCGCGCATCGGGGCCGGCAACTTCCCGCGCTGGGAGCTGTACGCGCAGTTCCTGAAGCCGGAGCAGCTTGACTCCTTCAGCTTCGATCCGCTCGACGCCACCAAGATCTGGCCGATCGATAGCGTGCCGGAGCAGAAGATCGGCGAGATGGTGCTGAATCGCATGCCTGCCAACTTCTTCCAGGAGACCGAACAGGCAGCCTTCGCGCCGGCCAACCTGGTGCCGGGCATCGAGCCCTCGGAAGACCGCCTGCTGCAAGGCCGCGTGTTCAGTTACGCCGACACGCAACTGCACCGGCTCGGGCCCAATCACCAGTCGCTGCCCATCAACCGTCCGTTGGCGCCGGTGAACAATGGCAACCAAGACGGCTTCGCCAATCACGGCTCGACCACCTCGGACGTCAACTACCAGCCGAGCCGCAACGGCGGCCTGGTCGAAACGCCCGCAGCCCGCTTCAGTTCGGCGCCTCTGGCCGGCGCGACCCAGCAGCGCCGCATTCACAAGACGGAGGACTTCGCGCAGGCCGGCGACTTCTATCGGGCCCTGGACGAAGCGGCGCGCGCGCGCCTGATCGGCAACCTCGCCGCCGACCTGGGCCAGGTGCGCAGCGCCGAAATCCGCGAGATTCTGGCGAGTTTCTTCTATCGCGCCGACGCCGAATACGGCGCGCGCGTGGCGGAAGCCGTCGGCGTGGAACTCGCGGCGGTGCGGGCGCGCATCGCGGAGCTGCAGTAGCCATGGGCCGCCCTCTTCTGGCTCTCGCGCTGCTGGCCTCCTGCGCCGCGCCGCCTGCGGTCGCGCCGGCCGCCGCGCCGGCGAGCGCGGCGCCGCAGGCTCCGGGTCCGGAACTCACGGACGCGGTCTTCAACCTGGCGCGGCAGGGCTCCGTCGAGGGCGTGAGCGAATACCTGGAGGCGGGCTACGACCCGAACGCGGTCAACGCGCGCGGGGACTCGCTGCTGATCGTCGCGGCCTATCAAGGCCAGGGGGAAGTCGTGTCCCGGCTGCTGCGGCAGCCGGGGCTCGATCTCGATCAGCAGAATCGCATGGGCTGGACCGCGTTGGCCGGCGCCGTGTTCCAGG
>CAYVPL010000137.1:0-7468 GCA_964453755.1 uncultured Planctomycetales bacterium | reverse complement strand
GCGAGCGTGGCGACCAGGGTCTTGCCCTCGCCAGTCGCCATCTCGGCGATGGCGCCGGAGTGCAGCACCATGCCGCCGATCATCTGCACGTCGAAGTGGCGCAGGCCGAGGCCGCGGCGCGCGGCCTCGCGTGTCAGGGCGAAGGCCTGCGGCAGCAAATCGTCCAGCGGCTTGCCCGCGGCGACCTCCTGCTTCCAGAGCCGCGTCTGCTCGAGAACCTGCTCGTGGGTCAGGGCCTGCGCCCAGGCCTCATGGCCGTTGATCTCGGCCACCACTTTGCGCATGCGGCGCATGCGCCGCTCGTTCTGGGAGCCGAAAACCTGGTTCAGGAGACGTCCGAAGGAGTCGCCGAGGCCCCGGATGGAATCCTGGATTGCGTCAAAACCCATGGCAGCTTGGATCCGGCTGGCGCCCTCTCACCTCGGGTCCGGGCGGTGGTCCGGGCAAGGGTCCGGGGCGATTCCGGCCGCACAGGATACGGCCGAGCCGTGCCGGAGCGAACCGCGAAGCTCGGCGAGTTGCGCGCCCTCCTGCTGGAGCAGGCGCCGCAGTTCGGCGGCGATCGCGCTGATCAGGTCCGGGCGCCGGAACAGGGCGGTGCCAACCTGGACCGCCGTGGCCCCCGCCACCACGAACTCCAGCACGTCTTCGGCGCTGGCGGCGCCGCCCGAGGCGACCACCGGAATCTTGACGGCCTGCGCGCATTCCCAGGTCAGGCGCAGGGCCAGCGGCTTCATGGCCGGGCCGGACATGCCGCCCGTGCCGCCGCCGAGGACGGGCTTGCGCCGCCGCCAATCCACCAGCATGCCCACCAAGGTGTTCGAAACGGTGAGCGCGTCCGCGCCGGCGCGTTCCGCCGCGGCGGCCAGCGGCTGAATCTTGGTGACGTTGGGCGAGAGCTTCACCCACAGCGGCTTGCGCGTCGCCGCGCGGCAGGCGCGCACCACTTCGTCGAGGGCGACGGCATCGGTGGAGAAGAGCGTGCCGCCCTTCACGTTCGGGCACGAGAGATTCAGCTCGATCGCCGCCGCGCCGCGCATGGCGTCGAAGGCCTCGGTCATGCGCAGGTAATCGGCGACGGAATGCCCGCCGGCGTTGACGACGACCGGCACCGGCGCCTGCTCCAACTGCGGCGCGATGGTGTCGCGCCAGTAGGCGAGGCCCTTGTTCTCGAGGCCGATCGAGTTCAGCACGCCACCCGGAAACTCGGCCATGCGCGGCGGCGCGTTGCCGTGCCGCGGATCCGGAGTCACGGTCTTCAGCACCAAGGCGCCGAGATCGGCGGGATCCAGGAAGGCGAGCGCGGCGGGATCGTGGCCGAAAGTGCCGGAGGCCGTGAGGAGCGGCGAGCGCAGTTCCAGGCTGCCGACGCGGACCGCGAGCATGTCCGGCATCCTATCCGGCAGCCGGCGGGCGTTTGAGGCCGAGTTGCGCGGCTCCGGTCAGCAGCAGAATGAAGCCGCTGAAGATGCAGGCGTCGGCGAGGTTGAAGATCGGCCACGGGTCGAAGGGCCAGGCCAGGAAGTCCGGCCACCAGCCCGGTTCGGCGAAATACACCATCACGAAGTCGCGCACGTGGCCGTCGCCGGGCCAGGGCATCCAGGGCGACAAATTGTCGTAGAGGTTGCCGAGCGCGCCGGCCAGCAGCAGGCCCAACACGAAGAGGCCGATGCGATTCGAGCTCGGCTGGCGTGAGACGAAGAACACCAGCACGCCGACCGCCAGCAGACGCACGAGCGTGAGAGGCAAAGTCATGCTCTGGCCGAGTCCCCAGATCGCGCCGGGATTCGTCAGGCAATAAATGGACAGCCAGCTGCCCAGCACCGGCTTCTGCTCCTGCAGGCCGACCGTCGAGAAGGCCCACCACTTGGTGAGCAGATCCGCCGCCAGCAGCGCGCCTACGAAGAGGAAAAAATAGGGCCTGCGCAGGCCCGGGTAGGTCAGCGGGGCGCCGGACGGCTCACTCTTCTTCGAGCTGTCCATCCTCCGCTTGGGCTTGGCACTTCACGCAGAATTTCGCGTAAGGCACCACTTGCAGCCGGCGCTCGGGGATCAGCGCGTCGCAGGAGTCGCAGGTGCCGTACGTGCCGGCTTCCACGCGCTCGAGCGCTTCTTGCACGCTTTGGAGGATTTCGTCCTCGTTCTCGATCAGGCCCAGCTGGAAATCCCGCATGTAGCCCTCCGAGCTGAATTCCTCCGACTCGTCGAGCGAGGCGCCGTCGTCGGAGATGAGAACCATCTCCTCCATCCGCTCGACCTTCCCGCCCAGATGGCGCAGGATGTCCAGCAGGATCGTGCGGTATTTGAGTTGCTTGGCTTTCGGGAGCTTGGCCATCGCGCTACCTTGGTGCAGGTCCTCGCGTAGAGGGGGCGAGATTCTAGTGACCGGCCGCGCTCGAGGTCAATCAAGATCGGTGCCAAAGCAGTCCGCGCCCGCCGCTCCGGCGGCGCCGGAGCTGGATGCGCGCCGCATGGAGTACCTCGCCGCGCTGGCCGCCGAAGCGGGCCTGGCGCCCAACACCTTGGCCGCCTACCGCCGGGATCTGCGGCGCGCGCAGGATTTCCTGGCGCGGAGCCGCGTCCGCCGCTGGGAAGATCTGACGCCCGATCTGCTGGCGCGCCTGCTCGCGGACGGCCGCTCCCAAGGCCTGGCGCCGACTTCCCTCCAGCGGCTCCTCTCCACCCTGCGCGGCCTCTATCGCTGGCTCCGCAGCGAGGGCCAGTTCAGCGGGCGCGATCCCACGCGCACCGGCGCGCGCCTGCGCCTGTGGGACCGCCTCCCCGACGTGCTCGCCCCCGCCGACGCTCTGGCGCTGCTGGATCAGCCGCCCGCGACGGGCTGGCAGGGACTCCGCGACCGCGCGCTGCTGGCCTTGCTCTATGGCGGCGGCCTGCGCGTTTCGGAAGCGGTCAGCCTGCGCCGCGGCGACCTCAGCCTGCGGGCCCATGCCGCCGACACGGAAGCCGGCGTGCTGCGCGTCACCGGCAAGGGCGGCAAGGAGCGGCTCGTGCCTTTCGGCGGCGGCGCCCGCGCGCGCCTGGAGCAATGGCTGGAAGAAGGGCGCCCGCGCCTGCCGGCGCAGAGCGAGCACGTGCTGCTCTCGCGCAGCGGCAAGCCGCTGGATCGGCATCGCGCCTTCCGCATCGTGCGGCAGGCGGCGCGCGCCGCCGGCCTGCGCCAGGAAGTGCATCCGCACACGCTGCGCCACTCCTGCGCCACGCACCTGCTGCTCGGCGGTGGCGATCTGCGCGCCGTGCAGGAATTTCTCGGCCACGCCGATTTGCGCACGACCGAGCGCTACACGCACGTGGAAGTGGACGAGCTGCAGGCCTTGCACCGCCTGCACCATCCGCGCGGCTGATCAAGGCTGCACGCGGCGCAGGTGTTCCTGCAGCGACTCGACGAGCTCCCAGCTCATGCCGGGCAGCGCGGCCAGCGCGCGCGGATCCTCGTCGCGCAGCTTGGTCAGATCGCCGGCGCAGGCGTCGAGCAGCGTCTTGCGCTTCTTCGGGCCGATGCCCGGCACGCGCTCGAGCAGCAGGCGCAGATTCTCGCGGCGGCGGCGATGGAAGCCGATGGCGAAGCGGTGGGCTTCGTCGCGCAGCCGCTCGCAGAAGAGGCGCTCGGGCGTGCCGCGCTCAAGCAGCACCGGATCCTTGCGGCCCGGCAGGAAGAGGCGTTCTTCCGCCGCCACCGGTCCGCGTCCGCGGCGCGCCTTGGCCAGCGCCAGCACCGGCAAGTCCACCGCGCGCGGCTGCAGGATTTCGAGCGCGGCGCCCAACTGCGGCTTGCCGCCGTCGAGAATCAGCAGATCGGGCAAGCCTTCGTCCGGCGCGCGCAGCAGGATGCGGCCCACGAGTTCGCGCATGGCGGCCGTGTCGTCGTTGCCTTGGCCGCCGCCGATCAGGTAATGGCGGTACTCGGCGCGCGCCGGCAGGCCTTCGATGAAGCGCACCTTGCTGGCGACGCGCTCCTGACCCTGCAGATGGCTGACGTCCACGCAATCCACCACGCGCGGCGGCGGGCAGCGCCCGATCTCCGCCAGGCGCGCGGCGATCACCGGCCAAGCGGCGCTGGCGCGCTCGCCGCTCTGCGCGCGCGCGTTCGACGCCGCCATGCGCACGAGCGCGCGTTTCTCGCCGCGCGCGGGCGCGGCGAGCTGAACTTTGCGCTGGGCGCGCTCGCTGAGCCAGGCCTCGAGCAGTTCGCGATCCTCCGGCAGCGCCGGCACCAGGATTTCCGGCGGCGGCTCGGCGGCGCCGTCGCGATACAGAGCGCGCACGATTTCCGACACCGCCGCCGCCTGGTCTTCCCACAGCGGCACCCGGCCCTCGCGCGTGTGCAGCCAGGCGCCGTCGCGGTATTCGAGCAGCGCGAAGTGGCCGCGCTCGTCGAGGCCGAGCACGTCGAAATCCAGATCGGCCCGCAGTTGCACCTTTTGCGGCGCCGCGAGGCTTTCCAGCGCGCGGATGCGGTCGCGGGCGCGCAAGGCGCTTTCGTAATCCTCACGCGCGCTGGCCTGGCGCATGCGCTCCTGCTCGGCGGCCAGCCGATCGCCGACGCGCCCTTTCAGCACTTCACAGGCCCCGCGGAGGCGCTCCGCGTACTCCTCCTGCGTGACCCGTCCGACGCAGGGCGCGCTGCACAAGCCCACGTCGTACTTCAGGCAGGGCCGCGCGCGGTTGGCGAAGGTCGAGTCGGAACAATCGCGCAAGCCGAAGCCCGCCATCAGCAGGCGCTTGCTGCGGCGCGCGGCGCCCGCCGACACGTACGGCCCGAAAAACAATCCATCGGTCCCGCGGCGGCGCGCCAATCCCAGGCGCGGAAAGGGATGCGTGGTGTCGAGATGGACGAGAAGGAAGGATTTGTCATCCTTCAGCAGCACGTTCAGCGGCGGTTGATGATGCTTGACCAGCCGGTCCTCGAGCAGCAAGGCCTCCTGCTCGGTGTCGGTGACCCGGTATTCGGCGCTGGCGGCCTGTTCGTGCAGCTCCCGCAGGCGCAGGCGCCCGTCCCCCCCCTCGCGGAGATAGGCGAGTACCCGGCGCCGCAGGCTCCGGGCCTTGCCGACGTACAAAACCCCGCCCGCCGGGTCCCGGAACAGATAGACCCCCGCCCGGTCGGGGGCGGCCCGCAGCTGATCGGCGAAGGAGGAGGGCGGCGGGGAGGTCAAGGGCGGGGCGGATTGCCCGGGGAATCATGGCCCTGCCCCGGTTTTCCGGGTATGATGCCGCCTCGCAACGAGCCCCCTGGGCTCCCGAATGGAATCCCGCCCTGAGTGGTTTTCATCGGAACTTCGAGACTCGGGTGGAATTTGAGCAAGAGAGAAGAGACATGAACATCTACGTGGGCAACCTGCCCTACTCTGTCGACGATGCGGAACTCCGCAATCTGTTCGAGCCCTTTGGCGCCGTTCAATCGGCGAAAGTCATCATGGATCGCGACACCGGCCGCTCCCGCGGCATCGGTTTCGTCGAGATGGACACCGCGGCTGCGCAAGCTGCGATCCAAGCCCTGAACGGCCGTGAGGTCGGTTCCCGCGCTCTGCGCGTCAACGAGGCCCAGCCCCGCGAAGACCGCCCCCGTGGCGGTGGCGGCGGCGGCGGTGGTCCCCGTGGCGGCGGTGGTGGCGGCTTCGGCGGTGGTGGCGGTGGCGGCGGCGGCGGTGGTCGTCGCGAGCGCTGGTAGTCAATCTGCCTGCCGAACTGAGGCCGCTGGATTCGTCCAGCGGCCTTTTTCTTTTTCAGGCGCTCGCGAGTTCCAACTGCAAGGCCTCCAGCCGGCGCAGTTCGTCGCGGGCGCGAATGGCTTGCTCGAAATCCAGCGCGCCCGCGGCCTGCAGCATCGCGCGCCGCGCCGCGCCGATGCGCTCCAGCAGGGCGGCCGCCGTCGGAGGACCTTCCTGGACCGCTCCGTCCCCCGCCTCCGACGCCGCCAGAATGCCGGCCAGCGAGTCGGTGATTTTCTTGCGCACGCTGCGCGGCACGATGTCGTGCGCGCGGTTGAATTCTTCCTGGATGGCGCGGCGGCGCGTGGTTTCGCTCAGCGCGTGCCGCAGGGCCGGCGTCTCGTGCTCGGCGTAGAAGACGACGCGCCCGAGTTCGTGGCGGGCGGCGCGGCCGCAGGTCTGGATCAAGGACGTGGCGGAGCGCAGGAAGCCCTCGCGGTCGGCGTCGAGCACCAGCACGAGCGCCACCTCCGGCAAGTCGAGGCCCTCGCGCAGCAGGTTGATGCCAACCAAAACGTCAAAGACGCCGAGGCGCAGGTCGCGCAGTAGTTCGGAGCGCTCCATGGCGTCAATGTCCGAGTGGAGGTAACGCGCGCGAACGCCCTGCTCCTGGAAGAACTCGGTGAGATCCTCCGCCGAGCGCTTGGTCAGAGTCGTGATCAGCACGCGCTGGCCGGCGGCCACGGCCGCGCGCGATTCCGCCAGCGCGTCTTCGACCTGACCGACGGCCGGCTTGACGCGGCACAGCGGATCGAGCAGGCCGGTCGGACGCACGATCTGCTCGGCGATGCGCCCCTCGGCCAGCTTCAGCTCGCGCGCCGCCGGGGTCGCGGACACGTACAGCACGCGGCCCAGCAAGGACTCGAACTCCTGCTCTTCCAGTGGTCGGTTGTCCACCGCGCAGGGCAGGCGGAAGCCGTAGTCCACCAGATTGCGCTTGCGGGCGCGGTCGCCGATGCTCATGCCGTAGATCTGCGGCAGAGTCACGTGGCTCTCGTCGAGCACGCACAGGAAATCCTTGGGGAAGTAATGCAGCAGCGTGAAGGGCGGCTGGCCGGGCGCGCGGCCTTCGAAATGCCGCGAGTAGTTCTCGATCCCGGAACAGTAGCCCAATTCTTCCAGATCCTCGAGATCGGCCAGCGTGCGGCGCTCGAGGCGCTCGGCTTCGAAACCCTTGCCGGCCGCTTGGAGTTCGCGCAGGCGCTGCGCCAATTCGGCGCGGATGCCGGCGAGGGCGCGCGGCATCTTTTCCTCCGGCTGCACGTAGTGGCCGACCGGGAAAATGGTGATGCGCTGCGGCTCCTCGAGGATCTCTCCGGTCAGCGGGTCGAGCATCAGCAACGCTTCGACGCGGTCGCCGGACAGCTCGATGCGCAGCATGCGATCCTGCTCGTAGATCGGCCAAACCTCCACGGCGGGGCCGCGCAGGCGGAAGCCGCCTGGACGCCAGTCGATTTCGGCGCGCACGTGTTGCGTGCGCACGAGGCCGCGCACCAAGTCTTCGCGCTTCGCCGGCGAGCCGGTCTGGATGCGCAGGGCCAGCTTGCGGTAGTTCTCCGGATCGCCGAGGCCGTAGATGCAAGAGACGCTGGCAACCACGATGGTGTCGCGCCGGCTGACCACCGCGGCGGTGGCCGCGTTGCGCATGCGGTCGATCTGCTCGTTGATGCGCGAGTCCTTCTCGATGTAAGTGTCGGTGCTCGGAACGTAGGCCTCGGGCTGGTAGTAGTCGTAGAAGG
>CAYVPL010000136.1:0-7469 GCA_964453755.1 uncultured Planctomycetales bacterium | reverse complement strand
TTCGGCGTGCAGACGCGCGTCATGAGCGCCATCGACGTGCACAAGGTGTGCGAGCCCTTCATCCGCCGCCGCGCCGTGCGCCACCTGGAGAAGGGGCGCGTGCTGGTGCTGGTGGGCGGCCTCGGCAGCCCTTACTTCACCACGGACTCCGCGGCCGCTCAGCGCGGCGTCGAACTGGCCTGCGACGTGCTGCTCAAGGCCACCATGGTGGACGGCGTCTACGACAAGGATCCGCGCAAGCACAAGGATGCGGTGCGCATTCCTGAAATCAGCTTCCAGGAGGTGCTGGAACGCCGCCTGAAAGTGATGGATCAGACGGCCTTCGCGCTGTGCCAGGAGCAGAATCTGCCGGTGGTGGTCTTCGACATGGACGCGCCGGACGGCTTGTTGCGCGCGGCGCGCGGCGAGAAGATCGGCACGATCGTCCGCAACCCCGCGTAAGGAGCCCCATGGCCTCGAGCATCCAGCCCTTCCTCGACGACGCCACCCAGCGCATGGACAAGGCCGTCGAGCACTTCGCTCTCGAAATTCGCGGCATTCGCACCGGGCGCGCCAATCCGGGCCTGATCGAGAACCTGCGCGTGGATTACTACGGCACCAAGACGCCGCTGAATCAGATGGCGGTGATCAACGTGCCCGAGCCGCGCCAGCTGGTGGTGAAGCCCTACGACGTCAGCGCGCTGAAGGACATCGAGCGCGCCGTGCAGATGGCGGACCTGGGCATGAACCCGGTCAGCGACGGCAAGACCCTGCGCATCACCATTCCGCCGCTCAGCGAGGAGCAGCGCAAGAAGCTGGCGGCGCGGGTGCGCACCATGTCCGAGGAAGCCAAGGTGGCGCTGCGCAACGTCCGCCGGGACATGATCAAGCACGTCGAGACCGCGCAGGCCGACAAGAAGCACGTGCCGGTCCTGACCGAGGACGACGCCAAGACCGCCAAGGACAAGGTGCAGGACGTGCTCAAACTGCACGAGAAGAAGGTGGACGACGCCGTCGCCGCCAAGAGCAAAGAGATCATGGAGGTCTGAGGCGGCGGGCGGTATGATTCCGCCCGGTTCCACGGACCGCTCGGGGCCATAACTCAGTTGGTAGAGTAGCTGGCTTTTAACCAGTTAGTCGCAGGTTCAAATCCTGCTGGCCTCACCAAAATTCCGGATCGCGTCGAGAATGTGCTTCTCCGCGATCCGGTTCCACGCGGAGGTCCGCCCGTCGGCGCGGTCGGCGGGCCGGGCATCGGCGGTGAGACGGTGCACCACGGTGCTCCAGGGCAGGATGGTGAGAGCCTCCGCGACGAGCGCGGCATAGGCCTCCGCCGAGAGCAGCTCGACTTGCCCGGCGCGCCAGGCTTTGGCCAGTTTCGTGCGCTCCAGCACCATCAACTGGTGGCATTTGACGCCTTCGCAGCCGGCTTTGGCGACTTCCTCGGCTTGGCGCCGGTAGCCGCCCGGTTGCTCGCCCGGCAGGCCGGCCAGCGTGTGCGCGACGCGCATCAGCCCGCGCTCGCCGGCTCTTTGACAAGCGCGGTGAAAATTCTCCAGCGTGTCGTGGCGGCCGATCGCGATCTGCACGGCGTCATCGGCGGTCTCGAGGCCGAACTCCATCCACACTTCGCGGAAGCGGCCGCGGGCGCGCGCGATGAGATCGGCGGCGGCTTCGGAGAAGCAGTCGGGCCGCGTGCCGATCGCCAGGATCGGCGCCACTTCCGCCTTCGTCGCCGCCCACTCGAGGGCCTGCGCCAGCGGACCGAGGTCGGGATAGGTGCTGGAGTAGGACTGGAAGTAGAGGATGCCGCAGGGGCCGTCCGGGATGCCGCGCCGCACGCGCCGCAGTTCGGTCTGATACTGCGTCTCCAGATCCATGCCGATCTTCATCGCGCCGGTGCCGCTGCCGGACAGATCGCAGTAAGCGCAGCCGCCGTAACCGGAACTGCCGTCGCGATTGGGGCAGCTGGTGCCGAGATCGAGCATCAGCCGCCGCAATTTCAGCCCGTGGCGGCGTTTCAAGTCCGCCGCGAGCATGTGCACCGGCTGCTCGAACGTCGGGCCTCCCGCTTCCGGCGGGGGCACCGGCTGCCCCGAACGCAATCCCTGGTGGCCGAAGGCCGCGGCGGCGCGCGCGACCGTCGGCGTCGGCGGGCGCGGGGCTCGGCCGGAAATGCCGGGCAGGGAGTGGGGGGACACGCGGAACTCCGGCTCCCATGGTAGGGGGAGGCGCCGGCTGACCGAGTTTTGCAAGGAAAATGCTATGTTCTCGCTCGCCGATTTCGTTGCTCCACCCCTGCGGCAACGCCCTCCGCTTTCCCCTCAGCGTCCTCGCCCCCCGTGCTTTCCTGGTTGCCGTTCGCCCTGGCAGCGCTCCAACAACCTGGAGGCGTGTGGTCGGTGCTCCAGGATTGGGAAGGAATGCGCGCCGACGCGGCCTTGGGCGCGGCTCTCAGCAGCGTCGGTGATCTGGACGGCGACGGCCTGGCCGATCTCGTGGCCGGCGCGCCGGACGGCGTGCTCGCTCTGAACGTGTTCGGCCGCGGTCAGGCCGCCGCCTACTCGAGCGCCACCGGCCTCCAACTCTTCGCCTGGGACGGCGTGGGCGCGGTGGATGGATTCGGCGCGACCGTGGCGGGCGTCGGCGACACCGACGGCGACGGAGTGCCGGACGTGCTGGTCGGCACGCGCGTGTTCACCAACGGCTACGTGCGGCTCTTCTCCGGCGCCACCGGAGCCTTGCTGACTCACATCCCGGCTCCGGCCGGCGACGACGGCTTCGGCTGGAGCGTCGCGCCCGCCGGCGATCTCGACGCGGACGGTTTCGCCGACTTCGCCGTGGGCGCGCGCGGCGCGGATCCGGGCGGCCGGAGCAACGCCGGACGCGTGCTGATCTACTCCGGCCTGAGCCTGCAGCCCATCCTGCTCCTCAACGGAAAAGTCAGCAATCTCTTCCTGGGCAAGGCGGTGGCCGGGGGCGCGGACGCCGACGGCGACGGCACGCCGGACATCCTCGCCCACGGCAACGGCGCGGGCCAGGGCAGCGTGCATCTCTTTTCCGGCCGCACCGGCATGCAGGTGCGCCAGCACGACGGCGTCGTCGGCCAGAACGTCGCGCTCGGCCACGCGCTGGCCTTTCTCGGCGATCTGGATCTGGACGGCGCCAGCGAATATCTGATCGCGGATCAGTATTTCCAGGCTTCCGGCTTGCTCTCCGGCGGCGCCTGGGTGCATTCCGGCGTCACGGGGGCCGAATTGTTCCGCGCGCGCGGCGACAAACCGGACGTGCGCTTCGGCTCCGCGGTGGCGGCGCTCGGCGACGTCAACGGCGATGGCAGCCCCGACTTCGCAGTCGGCGCCAGCCGCGAGACGCGGCAGTGGTCCATCAACCACAACGGCACGGCGCGCGTCTATTCCGGCGCCGACTTCATGTGCCTGCAGGTCGCGCCCGGCGATCATCCCTTCTATCACGACGTCTTCGAGTTCGGCGCCGCTCTGGCGGGCGTCGGCGATGCGAACGGCGACGGCCGCGGCGACCTTGCGGTCGGCGCGCCGGGCACCACAGCGCCGGGATTGCCGGATCAGGGGCGAGTCTTCTTGTACGGCTTCGACGCGCAACTGCGCACCAGCAGCCCGGTGATCGCCACCGGCCAAGGCGGCCAATGGACGGCGGAACTCGATTTCTCCGCCGCCGCGGCGGGCCGCGATTTCCTGTTCCTGCCGTCCCCCGTGGACCCGAACTCTACGCTCGACGAATTGTGGATCGAGTGGCAGGGCGTCAAGCTGCCGATCATCGACTCGCCGATGGCGCGCCTGATGCGCGCGCAAGTGCCGCCGGGCTGGTCCGGCACGCATGGCAGCCTGGACGCATCGGGCCGGGCCAGCGTCAGTCTCACGCTGCCGCCCGGAGCGATGTCCGGCATGGCCGGCAGCGTCGTTCGATTCGCCGCGGTGCTGACGCCGACGGCCGGCCTGCCGCCGGCCAGCAGCGCCGCGCTCAGCCTGCGGTTCCTGCCGTAGTCCCGCGCGGGGTCCAGGCGGTGCGGCGGACTGCCGGGGCTATACTGACCGCCCGCGGATGAGAAGCAATCTCAAGGCGAAGTTGCTGGCCCCCGCGCGCGCCCATGGCTGACGCGCGTCCCGTGCCGATCGTGATCGGCACCGCAGGGCACATTGATCACGGCAAGTCCTCGCTGATCGCCGCCCTGACCGGAACCCATCCGGACCGCCTGCCGGAAGAGCAGGCGCGCGGCATCACGCTCGACCTGGGTTACGCGCAGATGGCCTACCCGGACGGCCTGGAAATCGGCTTCGTGGACGTGCCCGGGCACGAACGGCTCGTGCGCAACATGGTGGCGGGGGCCACTGGCATGGGCGCGGCGATGCTGGTCGTCGCCTGCGACGACGCGGTGATGCTGCAGACGCGCGAGCACTTCGAAGTGCTGCGCCTGCTCGGCGTGGACCAAGGCCTGATCGTTCTCACCAAGGCCGACGTCGCCGACGAGGAGATGCGCATGATCGCCCGCGCCGACGTCGAGGACCTGGTGCGCGGCACGCCTTGGGAGGCGGCGCCCGCCCTCTTCGTCAGCGCCCACACCGGGGAAGGCCTCGAGCCGCTGAAGGAGGCCCTGCGCGAGCTGGCCCTGCGCGCGCGCCGCGCCGCCGACGGGCGCCACGCCTTCTTTCTGCCCTTGCAGCGTTCCTTCGCCGTGCCGGGAGCCGGCACCGTGGCCACCGGCGTCACCGCCAGCGGCACCGTGACCGCGGGCGACGAGTTGGAGTTGCTGCCGGCCGGCAAGCGCAGCCGCGTGCGGCGCGTGCAGGTGCACGGCCGCGAAGCCCAGGTGGGCGAAGCCGGATTGCGCACCGCGCTCAACCTGCCCGACCTTCATCCGGACGATTGTCAGAGAGGCACGGTGCTGGTCAGCCCCGGCACCGCGTCCAGCGGCTCCATCGCCCGCGTGGTGGTGCGCCTGCTGCCGGACGCGCCGGACATCGAGCACGCCTCCGCCGTGCAAGTGCTGGCGCACACGGCGGCGATCGAGGGCCGCATCTTCTTCGCCGCAGCCGAGGATGCCGCGGGACTCGCGCCCGGCGAGCGCTTCGCCGACCTCGAACTGAGCGAGCCGATGGCTCTGGTGCCCGGCATGCGGCTGCTGCTGCGCCGCCCGTCGCCGGCCCGCAACCTGGGCGTGGCGCGCTTTCTCGAGTTCGGACGCCATCGCCTCCGCAAGCGCGACGCGGAGGAACGCGAGCACTGCCTCGCCATCGCGCGCGCCCTCGATCAGCCGGGCGCGCTGACGCTCACCGCTCTCGAATCGGGGGGGGGGACGCCGAAGCGGCCGGAAGAGGTCGGCCGGGCGCTGGGCTGGACGGCGGAGGCGGCGCGCGCCGAACTGGAGCTGTTGGCGGCCGCTGGCAAGGCTCGCGCCGTCTCGAAGGATCTCTTCATCGCCGCCGGCAGCACCGAGGCGATCTTCGACGAGGCGCGCGGCGTGATTGCCCACTTCCGGGCGCGCGCGCCGGAGCGGCTGCTGATTCCGATCCAGCGCCTGCGCGACCGTCTCGGCAAGGAGGGCTTCGCGGTGCTCGAGAAGATGCCCGACGCACAGCTCGAGATCCTGGGCCTGCGCCGGCGCCGCGGCCAGGAGTGGCTGATGCTCGGCGCCGAGGCTCCGGCCGAGGTGCGGCGCGCCGCCGAGCGCCTCTACGCCGTGATTGCGGGGGGGGGCATGGCTCCCGGCGACTGGGCGCAGCTGGTGACCGCCGCGGGGCTCGGCGAGCCCGAAGCCCTGCTTGCGCGCACCTATCTGGTGGACTCCGGCCGCGTCGTCGCTCCCGGCGAGGACGTCTACCTGTCCGTGCCGGCCGTGGAAAAATTCCGCGACGACGTGGTGGCGCAACTGCAAGGCAAAGGCATGGACATTCCGGCGCTGCGCGACAAGTGGAACACGACGCGCAAGTACGTGATGCCGGTGCTCGAGCATCTCGACGCCTGCGGCGTCACCGAGCGGCGCGGGCCGAATCGCCTGTTGCGCGATCCCGCGGCGCCCGTCGTCTAATTTTCCGCCGCGAGCAATTGCGCCGCCGCCGCGAGCCGCTCCGGCGTGCTGATCTCGCACCAGCGGCCCGTGTGCAACCAGGCCGGATGCTCGACGCCGTCGGCGAGCGCCCGCAGCAGGCCGTCGCGCAGCAGGCAAGCCGGTTCCTGCGGGCGGGCGGCGCGGGCGGCGGCCAAGTGCGGCAGCCAGGCCGGATGCGGCACGCAGATGCCGGTGAACACGGCGGCCTGACCCGGGGGCGCGTCGCGGCCGGCCAGCCCGTGAATGCGGCCATCCCGCACGCGCAGGCCGCCGAACTCGGCCAGCGACGAGGCCGGATGCAGCACGCAGGTGCCGGGCGCCGCGTCCGCCAGCACGGCGAAATCGAAGTCGGTGAACATCTTGGCGTTGGCCACGATGCGCGGCAGCGCGTCCCCGGCGCGCGCTGCCGCCAGCAGCGTGCCGCCGGTGCCGAGCAACTGCGGCTCGTCGAGAAAGCGCAGGTCGGCCGATGACGCGAGGCTCAGCGCCTGCGCGCGAACTTGTTCGCCGTGATGGTGCAGGTTGAGCCAGATCGGCGCGAAGCCGGCGGCGAGCAGCCGCGGCAGCAGAAAGGCCAGCGGCGTGGTGCCGGCCACGGGCACGCAGGCTTTGGCGTAATGATCGCGCCAGCCGGTCAGGCGCGTGGCCTTGCCCGCCGCGAGCAAGAGGGCCGGTCCGGCCGCGGCGGAACTCACGCCACCAATTCCCGCAGTTCCGGGAAGAGATCCGGGCGCGCGTCGAAGAGCTCGAGGGCGAGCAGGCGCGCGCGGGCCTCGGCCGGCTGATATTCGGCGCGGCCCTGCGCCAGCAGATTGCCGAAGGTGCCGAGCGCCTTGAGCACGCGCTGCAGCGCGCTCAGATGGAAACGCTCCTGCGCCGCGGCCGGCGATAGATTGTGAGAACTGCCCCAGGCCGGAATCGCCGACTGCAGCAGGCGCCGCGTGCCCTCGGGCAGATCCACGTAGGCGTCGGTCCACAGCGAGGCGAGGTCGTAGTAGAGCGGGCCGCGGCGCAGATCCTGGTGATCCAGCCAGCCGATTTCCTCGGCGCGGGCGGCGGGGCGGTGCAAGTGCACGAGATTGCGCGAGTGGAAGTCGCGGTGCTGCACGCACTGCGGGCCGGCCGCCGCCTGCTCGGCGAGATCCGCCAGGCGGCCGCGCAGGAATTCTTCCTGACCGTCGGCCAGCAGGCGGCGCCGGTGCGCCTGGACGTAGCGCTCGAGAAACATTCCCAATTCGCGCCGGAACAGCGCCGCGTCGAGCGCCACCGCGCTCTGCGGATGGCCGGCCGGGAGCGGCCGGAACGCGAAGCGCTCCCACGACTGCAGCAGCGCCGAATAGGAAGCCGGATCCGGGCAGGTCTGGAACAGGGCGACAAGCCCCGCTTCCATCCCCGCGAGCTCGGC
>CAYVPL010000135.1:0-7597 GCA_964453755.1 uncultured Planctomycetales bacterium | reverse complement strand
GGCGTGCCGATCGAGCAGGTGGACGCGGGCTTGCGCGCGCGCGCCAAGGCCGTCAACTTCGGCATTCTCTACGGCATGGGGCCGGCGCGCCTGGCGCGCGGCACCGGCATCAGCTTCGCCGAGGCCAAGACCTTCATTGACAATTACTTCGCGGCTCTGCCGGGCGTGCGCAAGTGGCTGGACGACACCCTGGCCGAGGCGCGCCGCACCGGCGAGGTGCGAACATTGCTCGGGCGCCGGCGCCCGATGCCCGAACTGCAGTCGGCCGACGGCCGCGTGCGCTCGCAGGCGGAGAACGCCGCCGTCAACACGCCGGTGCAGGGCTCCGCCGCCGATCTGATGAAGGTGGCCATGCTGCGCGTGCAGAAGCGCCTCGATGCTTCCGGCCTGCATGCCCGCATGCTGCTGCAGGTGCACGACGAGTTGGTCTTCGAGTGCCCGGCCGGGGAAGTAGCCGCCCTGAGCGCGCTGGCCCGCGCCGAAATGGAAGGCGCGATGGAACTCAGCGTTCCGCTCAAAGTGGACGTGGGATCCGGACCCGACTGGGAATCGGCGCACTAGGAATGCCGGCGGCCGGCCGCGTCTGGCGTCTCGCCTTCGGCGCGCTGCTGCTCGCCAGCGGCGCGGCGCTGCTGGGCACGCGCTGGACCGCATGCGATCTCTTTGCGCCCTTCCAGGCTCATCTCGCCCTGGCTTGGACGGCGGCCTTTCTCGTCTTCGCTGCGGTCCGGCCGGCGCGCGCCGCATTTCGCCGCCCGGCGGTCGCGGCAGCCGTCGGCGGCCTGACCCTGCTGCTGCACCTGCTGCTCCTCATCCAACTCTTCCAGCCGGCGAATCCCTCCGATCCCCTGCCCGGACCGGCGGCGCGCATCGAGGTGGTCTGGTTCAACATGGAGCACAAGGCGGAAGCCTTGCGGGCTTTGGAATCGCAACTGAGCGGCGCCGGTCCCGACGTGCTGGCGCTGATCGAGACCAATCGCGACACGGCGCCGGATCCGCGCTTCGGCTACGCCTACGTCTTTCACAACGAGCCGCATCGCATCGGCATCTGGTCGCGCTGGCCGCTCGAAAACTGCCGCGCCCATCCGATCGCCGGCGATCGCGACGCGGTCGAAGCCACGCTGGTGGTCGAGGGCCAGCGCCTCCCCGTCGTCGCCTTGCACTGGCGCCTGCCCACGCGGCGGTCGCAGCAGAACGCCGCGGCCTTTCTCGCCGGCTTCGCGCGCACGAAGCCCAACCTGCTCGTGCTCGGCGATCTCAACGCCACGCCCTGGTCCGCCTCGCTGCGCCTGCTCGAGCGCGAAGGCGGCCTATGGCGCGTGCGCCTGCCCTGGGGCCCCTTCAACACCTGGGCCGCCGACCCCTGGCACCGCCTCGGCGTGCCGATCGACCATCTGCTGATCAGGGGCGCGGTGCGCGGCGAAGAAATCGAATTGCTGCCCTGGAATCTGAGCGATCACCGCCCGCTGCGGGCCCGCATCGCTTTCAGCTCGGCGGACTGAGCGCGCGCGCCGCCTGCGCCGCCAACTCGGCGGCGGAACCGCCGGCGTCGGCCTCCACCCACTGCAGATCCGGAAACGAGCGCAGCCAGGTTTCCTGCCGCCGCACCAGCACGCGCGTGTCGCGCTGCGCCTGGCCGATCGCCTGCGCCAGCGACAAGCCGCGCTCGAGGTGCGCCAGCAAATGCCGGTAGCCGATCGCGCGCCGCGCCGTCGGGCCGAAGCCGGGATGCTCGCGCAGCCGCCGGACTTCCTCCAGGAATCCTTCCTGCATCATGCGCTCGAAGCGCTGGTTGATGCGCGCATGCAGCCCGGCGCGCGGCCAGGACAGCGCCACCGCCGGCTCGCCGAGCGCCTTGTGCTCCGGCCAGGGCGCGAGCGCGGCGCTCCACGGCTGGCCGAAGGCGCGCGCATGGCCCAGCGCGCGCAGCGTGCGCTGCGCGTCGTGCAGGTGGATTTTCGCCGCGGCCGCGGGGTCCACGCGCTCCAGCTCGGCGCGCAGGTGCGCCGGTCCTTCCGGCTCGTTCCACTCCTGCTGCAGCGCTTCGCGCAGTTCCGCGGGAACTTCCAAACCCTCGGGCAGGCCGTGCAGGAGCGCCTTGAGATAGAGCGCGGTGCCGCCCACGTAGAGCGCGCGGCGTCCGCGCGCCGAAGCATCCGCCTCGGCGGCGCGCGCGGCTTCCACCCAGCGCGAGGCGGAGAAGGATTCGGTCGGTTCGACCAGATCCATCAGCCGATGCGGAACGGCCGCGCGCTGCGCCGGACTGGGCTTCGCCGTGCCCACGTCCATGCCGCGGTAGACCAGCATGGAATCCAGCGAGAAAATCTCCGCTTGAAGCAGTGCGGCCAACTCGATCGCCACCTCGGTCTTGCCCGTGGCGGTCGGCCCCAGCAGGAAGAAGCGCTGCGGGCCGCTCATCCCGCTTCCGGCAGGAGCAGCGCCTCGGCGCTGCGCTCCGGACGGAAGAGTTCGCGCGCGCGCGCCTGCACGTCCGCCGCCGTGAGTTGCGCCAGCGCGTCGAGCGCGGCGAAGGGCGGCACCTCGTCGAGCATGTCGTGCAGCAATTGTCCCGCCAGCGAGTTCGGCGTCTGCGCGCCGCTGACGATGCGGCCCCAGGAGGCGCGGCGCGAGCGCTCGAAGTCCGCCGCGGGCGGCCCGTCGGCGGCGAAGCGCTCGACGGCGGCGCGCACCATGCGGAAGAAGCGCTCGGGATCCTCGGTCTCGCCGGCGCAGGAGACGTGGCTCCAGTCGGCGTCGGCGGAGTAGGAGGCGTGGAAGGAATCGTCCACCACGCCCGCCTGGTAGAGCGATTCGTGCACCGGGCTGGCGTGGTCGAAGAGCAGGTCGAGGGCCAGCGCGGTGGCGACGCGGCGGCGCAGCAGCGGCAGGCCGAGGCCCGGGCCCGCGGAGTCGCGCCAGCCGACGTAGGCGTGCGGGCGCGTGATGCGGAAGTTCTCGGTCAGGCGGCGGGCGGCCGGCTCCGGCGGCTCGGCGTGCGGAAAGCGCAGCTCGGCCGGCGCCGGCGCGGCGGGCGCGGCGTCCAGCAGGCCGTCCAGGGCGCGCAGCACTTCCTCCGGATCCAAATCGCCGGCGATGGCGAGGCGCAACTGCTCCGGCCGGTAGAAGGCGTCGTAGCAGGCCTGCAGGTCCTCGGCGGTGGTGCGGTGCACGTCGGCCACGAAGCCGCCGGGCGGGATGCGTACCGGATGCTCGTGATAGAGCGCGCGGTGCAGCAGGAAGATCCCGCGGTAGCCGGGATGGTCCTCGTACATGCGCACTTCCTGCTCGATGATGCCCTTCTCCTTCTCGACGCGCTCCGGCGTGATGCGCGGATGCTGCACGAAGTCCAGCAGCACTTCGAGGGCTTCGGCGAAGCGCCCGGCGCTGGAGAAGTGATAGGTCGTGGTGGCGAAGGAGGTGCCGCCGTTGAAGTCCGCGCCCAGGCGCGAGAAGCGGTCGAAGACCTTCTCGTCGCGGCCCTCGAAGAGCTTGTGCTCGAGGAAGTGCGCGCTGCCGGTCGGCACCTGGACGGCGCGTCCGCCGGCGCCGCGGAAGCGCAGGTCGTTGCTGCCGAAGCGCACGCCGAAGTGCGCGGCGCTGGTGGCGAAGCCGGGCTTGCGCGCGAAGGCCACGCGCGTGCCGCCGGCGGCGACCGCAAGCAGCACCCGCTCGTCCATGCGCGGTTCGTGGATGTCCTGGAGGATCTTCATGCGGAAACGGCCGGAACTCCCGCCGGCGCGGTCAGGACGTAGACGGTGTCGGGCAGCCAGCGGCGCGCGGCCTCGCGCACCTGGGCGGGCGTGACGGCGCGCAGCAGCGCGACGCGGTCCGCCGGCGCGCGCGCCAGCCCCAGCGCCCGCTCGCGTGCGAAGTAGGAGGCGAGGGCCGAAGGACGGTCGCCGAGCGCGGCCAGCCGGTCTTCGACGCCGCGCCGCGCCTGCTCCAACTCCTCGGCCGTCGGCCCCGCGGTCTGCAGATCGCGAATCTGCGCGTCCACCTCGTCGCGCACCGAATCGGCTTGGGCGCCGTCGAGGCCGGCCTCGACGGTCATGAGGCCCTTGCGGGCGTGGAGATGCGCGTAGATGGAATAGGCCTGCGAGCGTTGCTCTCGGACAATGCGGAAGAGGCGGCCGTGCACGCCCCCGCCCAGCACCGAGACGGCCAGGGCGAGAGCTTCGCGCTCGGTCAGGTCGGCCGGCATCGGGCAGCGGAAGCCGTAGAAGAAGCGCGCCTGATCGCAGGGCAGTTCTTCGCGCAGCTCGCGGCGCGCGCCGGGCCGGCGCTGGACCGGCTCTACCGCTTGCGGCGGTTCCTGGCGGGCGCCGAGCCACTCCGTCAGGAAGCGCGCAATCGGCGCGGGATCCATCGGACCCACCACGACCGCGGTGACGCGCGCGCGCGCCAGCAGGTCCAGGCGCGCCGCTTCCAAAGCCGCCGCGTCGAGCGCGCCAACCTCGGCTTCGGTGCCCCAGTAGGCCCGGGAGTAAGGCTCGCCGGGGCACATGGTCTCGAGGAAACGCTGTTCGGCCCACGCGCCGCGATCGTCCTGCAGGGCCTGGATGCGGCGCAGCAATTGCGCGCGCTCCCGCGCGACGATTTCCGCGTCGAACGGCGCGCCGGACGCGCCGCGCAGCGGCTCCTGCACGACCTCGCGCGCCAAGCCGAGCAGCTGCGGCAGGATGGCGCTGCCTGGCGGCAGAAAGCGCTCGCCCACCCATGACAGGCGCAGGCTGATCTCGTGACTCTCGCCGCTGCGCTCGCCGGACAGATCCAGTTCGGCGCCGAAGGCCTCCTGAAGGGCTTGCGCGATCTGCAACTGCCCGGGATGCCGGGCCGTGCCTTGCTGCAAGACGGAGGTCAGCAGGCTCCGCGCAGCGCAGCCCGCGTCGAGCGGCACCTCGAATTGCAGATGCAGCAGCGCGCGCTTGTAACGCGCGTCCTGGAGGGCGATCAATTCGGCGCCGGGCGCCACGCGCCGGGGCGCCGGAAAGGTCTGCAAGAGTCCCACGTCCTCCGTATGCTAGACGCACCGCATCCGCGCCGCATGATCGCCCAACTTCTGTTCGCGCTGCTCCAGGATCCCAGCGCGGTCGTCGCCCCGCCGGCGCCTCCCCCGGCAGCGCCCCAAGCCCCGGCAGCCTCCGATCCGGCCGCCCTCGCCCTGCTGGCCCGACTCGCGACTGCGCAGCATGCCGGAGGCGCCGCCCGCGTCGTGGACGGCTTCGACGTGCAGTTGGTGATGCGGGAGCGCGGCGAGCAGCCGCAGGAATTCGACTTCGGCCTCAACTACTCGCGCCGCGCCGGCGAGCGCGTCGCCGTGCGGATCGTCGACCGCAATCGCGGCACCGAGGTGAAGAAGGGCTTCGACGGCAGCCTGTTCTGGCTGGAGGAAGAGAAGGAGCCCGGCAAAGTCGTGCGGCAGGATCTGAGCGGCCACGAATACGAGCAGGACCGGGCCTCGATCGTCGAGGCCTTGGATTTCGCCTCCGACCTGCTGCTGGTCCTGGACTTCCACGCCTTCGCGCGCCAGGCCGAGAGCCTGACGCTGAGCGCGGGCCCGGCTCAGGAACGCATGCTCCAAGGCCGCGTGCGCCGCGCTGGCGGCCTGTGGGACTTCAGCATCCTGCTGCCGCCGACGGATCCGCCGGAGGGCCTGGTGCCCCTTGAACTCCGGCTCCGCCAGCCGAACGAAGATCCGCTCACCGCCGCCGAGCAGCCCTTCCTCGTGGACCGCCGCTTCAAGCTGCTCAAGTTCAAGCGCTTCCAGCAGCGCGCGGTGCCGCAGGAGATCCAGGAGTTCGACGCGGACGCGGAAGAGCCGGCGCGCATCCTCGAGATCCACGACTTGCGCTGGGAAGACCTGCCTTACGCGCCGCCGCCGGCGCCGGCCAAGCCTGCGCAGCCGAAGTAGCTGATTCCGTTAACGGCGCTGAAAGGCCTTTTCGAGATCGGCGACGGAGAGGAACACGCGCACCGGGCGGCCGTGCGCGCACGTGCGGTCCTGCGGCAGGCCCGCGCCGCGGCGCAGCAGGCTTTGCAGCGCGCCGGCGTCGAGGCGGTCCCCGGCCATCACGGCGCCGCGGCAGGCCATGCTGAAGAGCAGCCGCTCCTGCAGGCGCTCGGGCGAGGGATCGCGCTCCTCGCGCGCGATCTCGAGCAGATCGTCCACCAGCGATTCCGGGCGCAGCCGCGTGAGCCGCGCGGGCACCGCGCGCACGGCGATGGTGGTCGGGCCGAAGGCGTCGAGTTCGACGCCGAGGCGCGCGTAAACGGCGCGCTGTGCCAGCAGGGCGTCGGCTTCTTCGCGCGTCACCTCCACCAGCGCGGGCACGAGCAAGGGTTGCATCACAACTTGCCCGCCGCGCAACTCGCGGCGCAGTTCTTCGAGGTTGACGCGCTCGTGCAGCGCGTGCTGATCGAGAATTTCCATGCCGCCTTCGACCTCGCGCACCAGAAAAGTTTTCGCCACGCTGAGCACCGGGCCGAAGTCGCGCTCGGCCGGCGGGCGCTCCGTCAGCGGCAGGCCCGGCGCTGCAGTCGCGGCCGGCTGCCAGGCCGGCGCCGGGGCGCAGCCCGGCGGCGCGGCGGCCCAGGGAGCCGGCTCCGTGCGCCAGGCGGCGGGCACTGTCCCCGCCTCGGCCACTTGATCCGTCGCGCCGCCGAGCGCGCCCACGGTGCGCGTGGCCCACGGCGCGCGCGCCAGTCCGCCGCGCAGCGTGGAGATGATGCTGCCGAGCACGATGCGCTCGTCGCGCAGGCGCACCTCGGTCTTCTGCGGATGCACGTTGACATCCACGCGGTCCGGCGGCAGGCCGAGCATCAGCACCATGGCGGGCCACTGACCGTGCTCGACGAATTCCTTCACTCCTTCGCGCAGCGCGCGCGTCAGGCGCGGATCTTTGACGTATCGGCCGTTGAGGAAGACATGCGTGCGCGCGGAATCACGGCGCGCGGCCTCCGGCGGGCCGATCCGCGCCTCGATGCGCACCGGGCCGTCCGCGCGCTCCACCGCGATCATGCGCGACGCAACCGCGGGGCCGAAGATCGCGGCGCAGCGCGCCGCCAGATCCTGCCCCGGCTCGGCGTCCACCAGCACGCGGTCGCCATGCTCGAGGCGGAAGCCGACTTCCTGGTGCGCCAGCGCCAGGCGCTCGATCCACGCGGCGGCGTGCGCGGCCTCGGTGGCCGCCTGCTTCATGAATTTGCGGCGCGCTGGCAGTTCGGCGAACAGATCCTCGACCACCACGCGCGTGCCGGGCGCCGCCGCCGTCTCCTGCGCCGGCTCGACGCGGCCGAACACCGCGCGGATCCCGGCGCCGGCGGACGCGCCGCGCGGCCGCGACTCGAGGCTGAAGCGGCTGACGGCCGCGATCGAAGCCAGCGCCTCGCCGCGGAAGCCGAGCGTGGCGATGCACTCCAGATCCTCCGGCCGCTCCAGCTTGCTGGTGGCGTGCGAGGCCACCGCCAGCGCCAGATCCTCGGCCGCGATGCCCGAACCGTCGTCGCGCACTTCGATGCGCCGCAGTCCGCCCTCGTCCAAGCGCACCACGATGCGGCGCGCGCCCGCGTCGAGCGCGTTCTCGACCAGTTCCTTCAC
>CAYVPL010000134.1:0-7651 GCA_964453755.1 uncultured Planctomycetales bacterium | reverse complement strand
GCGCGCGAATGCCGCCCGCCGCGCGCGGAGCCCGGCCCGACGGCGCACACGACCCCGAACCACCCCACACCACACACCAAAAAATGGAGCCAGAGACGAGATTTGAACTCGTGACCCCCGCTTTACGAAAGCGGTGCTCTACCACTGAGCTACTCTGGCCATCGGCCGCGCCGCCCTGAAATGCGAAACCCGGCGCCGCTGGGACGCCGGGTCTCGCGCGACCGGAAAGATTCTACTGGAGAGCGATCCCGGCCGAAAGGTGGCCGGAGCCGATCAGGCCCAGCACGCGCGCGCAGGCGCCGGCCACTGCCGCGTCGCCTTCCTGCATCGCAGCCTGGAACACGGCGGCGTCCAGCGCGGCCTTGCTGCGGGCGTAGAGATTGGCGCAGGCACCGGCGGCCGCGACGCGCACTTCGGCGCTGCGTCCGGTATCGGCGACCACGGACTGCAGCACGCCGACCGAGCTCGGGCTCGCGGCGTAACCGAGGGCATGCAGCGAACTGATCGCGATCGCGTCCGCGCGGCCCGTCGCCTGCTCCAGAGCCGGCACGGAACTCGCCGCTTTGCCGTCGAAGGCCGCGTGCGCCAGGGCGCGGGCCGCAGCAGCCGCCACCGTCTCGTAACGGATGCGCTCCTCGTCCAACTCCTGGAAGGCTCCGGTCACCGCTTCCACGGTGATGGCTTCCATGACTTCGGCGCCTTCGACTTCCGTCTCTTCGTTGCCGATCACCAGGATCGGCGTGTCGGCGTAGCGCTCGACTTCGCGGATGTTGGTGATCACGCGTTGCGCGAAGTAGTCCGGCAGCGGGTCGGCCACGACGAAGGCGTCCACGCCCATCGCCATGCGCAGATTCGCGAGGCCTTTGGCGCCGCTCTCCGCGACGCTCACGGTCACGCCGGCTTGGCGCAGCGCTTCGGCCAGACTGGCCGCGCGCGTTTGGTCGCCATCCAGAATGTGCACGACGCGAATCGCCTCGAAGCCGAGGCCTTGCGCCAGCGCGTCCAGCACCGCGGTTTCGAAGACGTCCTGATGCGCCAGCGCGATGGCCGCGGCGATGCGGGCGTTCGAGTTGGCGCTGCCGAGCGCCGCGTGGAAGCCGGACCAAGCTTGACCGCCCGGGCCGTCCAGCGCGCTGATCAGCACGGCGGCGACCATGGACTGATCCACTTCGATGGTCCAGTGCAGGCCTTCGTTGATGGCCTCGTGCGGAATGGTCAGCAGCGCGTTGCGTTGCGCGGCCGCCATGGCGGCGAATTCCTCGCCGGTGCCCAGCGCCGCGATTTCCGCGGCGTAGCCGACCGCCAGGTGATTGTTGGCCATCGGATGGCCCAGTTCCTGCGCGCGCAGCCAGGAGTGCTTCGCCAGCTCCAGGCTGACGACGGCCGGCGGCACGTCGTAAGGCGTGAGACGGCTGCCTTCGATGGTCCACAGCACGCCGTAATTCTCCACGGCGCTGAGGCCCAGCGGGCCGGTGCCCATGTACCAGTTCTCGCCTTGCACGAGATGCATCTCGGCGGGATCGCCGGATTCGGTCAGGATGGAGGCGGCAAGCGCCTGCACCGCGCCGGAAGCATCGCTGGCGGCCATGTCGGCCACGCGCGCGTTCGTGCGCGCGTCACCCAGCGCATTCAGCACGTGCAGCACGCCCATGCGCACCTGCTCGTTGGAGGAGTGCGTCGCGGCCAGCAGCGGCAGCACCACGCTCGATCCCATGCGCGAGAGCGCGTAGATCGCGCCGAGGCGGCGGCTCTGATCGTTCGCGCCCATCGCGGAGACCAGCGGCGGCGCGGCGAAGGGGCCGTACTTGATGCCCAGCGCAAAGATGGCTTCGTTGCGCGTGTTGAGATCTTCCGAGAAGACCGCTTCCGCGTCTTTGGCGGCGGCATCGGCGTCGCGGATCAGCTCGCGCGAGCCGACGGCGGCCGCGGCGAGGATCTCACGGGCGAAGGTTTCGAACTCGCCGCCGGCGACCAGCAGCTCGAGCAGGAAGTCTTCGCTGGCGCCCAGCATCGACATGGCCGCGGCGTTGTCCGGAGCGGCGGCGACGACCTGACGGAAGGCGGTGCGAGCGGCTTCGTAATCGCCGATCTGGTAGGCCTTCATGCCCTGGTTGAAGAGTTCTTGGGCGTCTTGGGCAGCCGCGGGGGCCGCGCCAAGGATGAGGAAGGTGGCGGCCAGCAGGGAGCGCAAGGTCAGGGCTCGGGTCAGGCTCATGGGACGGGACGGGTGACGATTGGGGCTCCGCTGAATAGCGGGCCCGGGCAGGGAGGCAACATGATAGGGACCCTGCCGGGGTGGTCAAGGAATGGCGGGCGCCGACGGGGCTGGGCACAGGAGCCCCAGCCGGGCCGGTCGCAGGCAGCCCGTGGTGCTCGGCCAGGTCGCGGGTTCGCCGCGCAGAAAGGCGTCGCCGAGCAGGGCGAAGGCCACGGCTTCGCGCAGGCCGCCGTCGCCGCGCAGATCGCCGGGCGGGGCAAGGTCGGCGTAGTCGCGGACGGCGCTGGCCGAACCGAGGTGGCGCCCCAGGGCCTGACGCAAAGCGGGATTGTGGGCTCCCCCGCCGCACAGGTAGACGGCGAGCCCGGGCGGCGCGGACGCGCGGCGCAAGCATACGGCCACCGACCAGGCGGCCAGATCCACCAGGGTGGCGAGCAGGTCCTCGAGGCGCGCGGCCGGATTGCGAGCGCGCAGGCTGCGCGCCAGGGCCGGACCGAAGCGTTCGAGGCCGGTGCTCTTCGGCAGCGGCCGGGCGAAGAAGGGGTCCTGGCGCAGGCGGGCGGACTCGGCGGCGAGGATCCGGCCTGCCAGAGCCCGCTTCCCGTCCTGATCGAAGGCCTGGCCGGCTTCGGCCTGCATGAGGGCGTCCAGCGGACCGTTGGCCGGTCCGCAGTCGCTGGCCACCGGTGGCGCGTCGCCGCGGAGCAACGTGAGATTGGCGATGCCGCCCAGATTCAGGATGGCCAGGCAGGGGGCGGCGGCGCGATGCAGGATCCAGTCGGCATAAGGTGAGATCGGCGCGCCCTGGCCGCCTTCGGCCAGATCTCCCCAGCGGAAGTCGCCGATCACCGGCGCTCCCAACTCGCGGGCGATCAGCGGCAGCGCGCCAATCTGCAGGGTGCCCGCGCGCGCGTCGCCGTCGTGATGCCAGACGGTCTGACCGTGGCTGGCGGCGGCGGCGAGCTCGCCGGGCGCGGCGCCGACGCGCTGCAGAAAGGCGCGCGCGGTGCGGCCGAAGTGGCGGCCGAAATCGGCGTGCGCCTGGGTGAGATCGGCCAGAGTCCAGCGCGCGGAATTGCGCGCGCGCTCCTGCAATTCGGCCGGCATCGTCTCGCGGGCGCCGGCCAGCACCTGCACGGCGCGCCGCGCGCCGGCGTCCGCCACGCGCACCAGCGCCAGATCCACGCCGTCGGCCGAGGTGCCGCTGGAAATGCCAAGGAGGAGGCGCGGGGTCTCCACGCACTCCTCCTTCGGGCTCGTCACGCGCTCAGCGCTTCGGAATGCGCAGCTTCATGCCGATCGTCAACATCGCGTCGCGGCTCTTCAATTTGTCAGGATTCGCGGCGACGATTTCGCCCGAGCGGGTGCCGTTGCCGAGGTAGCGCTCGGCGAGGCCCCACAGGGTGTCGCCCGCGGCGACGACGTGCGTGCTTTCGCCCGCCGCAACCGGCGCGCTGGGCGCGGCGGAGGCAACCGGCGCCAGCTCAGAACGGGCCGGAAGCTTGATTTCCTGGCCGAGTTTGAGGTTGTTCGCGTTGAGGTCCGGATTCAGCCGCAGGATGTCGGCGGTGTATTTGACACTGCCGAGTTCGCGCTGCGCAATGTGGCCGAGCGTGTCGCCTTTCTTGACCTGGTAGGTCAATTTGTCAGAGACGATCGGCGCGGCCGTCGGCGGCGCGGGCTCGGTGAGCGGCAGGACGGCGCCGGCATCGGCGGCAGTCGGCTGGTAGCCGGCGGCGGCGGGCTGCTGCTGCGCCATCTCCGGCTCGGGCAGGAGCGGGTCGCTCAGGTCCACGACCAAGGGCTCGTCGCCGGTCTCGGTCATGGTCTCCGGAACCTGCGTGATGGGCTGCCCGTCGGGCCCCAGCATCAGCGCGGGCGTGCCGGCATCCCATTCGCCGGCGGCCGGATCGCTCAGAGTCTCGTCGCGCGGCGCCAGCCCCTTGAGGATGACCACCGCAACCAGAACGCCAACCAGGGCCAAGGCCCCGATCATGATTTGCTTCTCAAGTCGTCCCATGTTTGTTTTGAACCTCCGCGCATACCATATCCAGCGCAATTCCCGATTTCAAACTCATCCCTGGTGGTACTGCATCTTGTGGTGATTATCTGTCATCGGCGGACAGATCTTGGAGTCGGCGCCGGACGGCGGCGACGGCCCCGCGGTTGCGATGCGGCGAGAAGATCCAGGCCCGCCGCCAAAATTGCCCGCGCAGATAGGCCTTCGCCTCCGCTCGGTTCATCTCCTCGGGTGCGTAGCGGGAGAGGTACTTGAGAACCGCCTGCCGATCCACCCACGCGAGCAGAGGGCGCAACATCCATCCCGTCAGCGCACCCGGCACGTGCCCGGCGCCGAAGTCCACCACCCCCAGTTGGCCGGTGGATTCGTCAATCAGCAGGTTTTGCGGCTGGCGCAGGTCCAGATGGAAGACGCCGCGGGCATGCATCTGCGCCACCCGCTCCCGCAGGGCGGCAGCCCAATGCTGCGGGGCGCGGGCGAAAGCTTCGCCGTCGAGCGGCCGGCCGGGCAGCAGGCCGATCAGGACGGCATCCGCATCCAACTGGGCCAGTACCGGAGGGAAGCCGGGAAGCCCGCCCAGGCGCCTCATGGCGCCCGCTTCGCGCTGCATCAGCCAGCGGCCGAGCCATCGGCTCCAGAAGGGCAGGTGCGCGCAGTCCTTGAGCACCGCCGGCCCGGAGGCCAACTCGATGCGCAGCACTTCCGGCTTGAAACGGGAACCCCGGCTCAGCAGCACGCGCGTCGTGCCCGCCAGGGCCTGCCGGCTCAGGCGGGGCGCCGGCGGATGCGGGGGCTGTTCCCTCTCCTTCATTCAAGCCAGTCCGCGAGCGGCGACCAGCGCTCGACGAACCAGATCGCGGCCAGCGCGAGGGCGAAGACCAGGCCCCAGGCCAGTTCGTGGTTGTCCGCCGCCCGCGCCAGCGAGAAGCGGCGCGTGTCGCCGCTGCGCCAGGGGCGCAGTTGCGGCCAGAAATCCGGCACGTGGGCGGCGTGACGATCCAGCTGTTCGCCGAAGAGCTCCTTCAGGCGGGGATACTCACGCTTCATTTTCCGCGGAAAGTAGAAGGTGAAGAAGCCGATCACGAGCAGCACCGACAAGCCGTACACGGCGAGACCGCGGGTGCTCTGCCAGTTGCCGGCCGCCAGGGCCACGCCGACGAGCGCCAGGAAGCTGCCGAAGTAGGCCGGATTGCGCGTGTAGGCGTAGGGGCCGGTCGTCACCATCACGACGTTCTTCTCCAGATGCCCGAAGGCCCAAATGCGCAGGATCAGGGCCACCGCCACCAGGCAGCAGCCGATCACGAAGCTGAGGGGGCGCGGATCGGCGGCGGCGGCCACCAGCAGGGCGGCGGCGTAGACCACCAGTTTGCGCCAGGTCGGCTTCTTCGAGGCTCGTTTGGATTGGGTCATGGTTGCGGACAGGAAGCGGCCATTCTGGGCCGGGATGCCGACGGTACAATCATGGTCTGGAACCGCGGCGCGGGGATCAAGTTGCTCGCGCCAGGATTTCGCCCCAGCATGCGCACCGCCTGGACCCTGCTTCTGCTCCTGCCGGGCCTCGCGGCCTGCGCCACGACTCCGCCCGCCGGCACCACGAAGGCGGATCCTGCGGACAAACTCACGGCCGAAGAAGGCGTGATTCTGGACGCCCAAGCCGAGGCCGAGGCTGCGGAACGCGAGCGCGATTTCCTGGAGGCCATGGCGCGCGAGGGAGTGTATCCCGTCGAGCAGCCGGCGCAGGCCACCGTCAAATACCACCAGGAAGACGTGCTCTTCGGCCTCTACAACGAGGCCTACACGAAGCAGTCGGAGTTCTACACCATTCCGCGCACGAGCGCGAACTTCAAGGTGGTCGGCAATCTTGACATGGGCGCGCTGTGGAAGTCGCTGGAAGACAGCGGCTTCTTCAAATTGGCGCAGCCGGGCGTGGTGCGCCTGCCGGGCGCCAGCGTCAGCGTCGTGATGCGGCGCGGTGAAGAGGCCTGGACCTTGGCCTGGGCGCCGACCATGGACAAGCAGCGCTACGAGCAGACCATGGAATGCGCCAAGGCGGTGAGCGCGCTGTTCAACGGTACCTTCGGCCTGCAGGTGATCGACAATCCGGACGGGGTCGAATACTTCGAGCAGGAGCGCGAGCGCCTGCGCGAGAACGCCCAGCAGACCAAGGGCTCGCGCCCGTGACGCGCGCCGACCTGGCAGTGGTGGTGGTGCCCGGCCGCGGCGCCTCCACCCGCCTGCCGCGCAAGATGTTCCTGGCGGAGAGCGGCCTGGCCCTCTACGCCCACACGCTGAAGCGCGTGCTGGCCGCGCGCAGCGCCGACCGGGTGCTGGCGGCCGTGGACGGTCCCGAGCTGGCGGCGGTCGCGCGCGCGGCCGGCGCCGAAGCGGTGCTGACCGATCCCGCGCTGAACAGCGGCACCGATCGGGTGTGGGCGGCGGCCCGACAGATTCCGGAGGCGGCCATCATTCTGAACGTGCAGGGCGACGAGCCGGAAATCGAGCCGGGCGCGGTGGATGCGGTGATCGGCGCCGTGCGGGCCGGGGCCGAGGTGGCCACGCTGGCCGCGCCGATGCTGCCGGGCGCCTTCGAGGATCCGGCACGGGTCAAGGTGGTCTGCGACCTGAACGGCGACGCCCTGTACTTCAGCCGCGCACCGATTCCGCACCCGCGCTTCGCCGACGGGCCGGCCGCCCCGCGCCTGCATTTGGGGATCTACGGCTTCCGGCGCGCCGCCCTCGAGCGCTTCACTTCCTGGCCGCCTTCGGATCTGGAGCGGACCGAGGGCCTGGAGCAGTTGCGGCTGCTCGAGCACGGGGTGCGGATCCGGGTTTTGCACTGGGGGCAAGCCTTCTCTGGAATCGACACGCGCGCCGACTACGATGCGTTCCTGTCCCGCGTCCGTGCGGCATCCGCACCCCCCGCCTGAGTCCCCCTCCATGACCCGATTCATCTTCGTCACCGGCGGCGTCGTGAGCTCCCTTGGCAAGGGCATCACGACCGCTTCCATCGCCGTGCTGCTCGAGAAGCGCGGCCTGAAAGTTTCGATTCAGAAACTGGATCCCTACATCAACGTAGATCCCGGGACGATGTCGCCCTTCGAGCACGGCGAGGTCTACGTGACGGAAGACGGCGCGGAGACCGATCTGGATCTGGGGCACTACGAGCGGTTTTCGCACGCGCCGATCGGCCGCAACAGCAACGCGACGACGGGTTCGATCTATTCGGCCGTGATCCGCAAGGAGCGGCGCGGGGATTATCTGGGCAAGACCGTGCAGGTGATTCCGCACATCACCGACGAGATCCAGGAAGCGATCCGCCGCGGCGCGCCCAAGGGCACCGACGTGGCGATCATCGAAGTGGGCGGGACGGCGGGCGACATCGAGTCGCTGCCGTTCCTGGAGGCGATTCGTCA
>CAYVPL010000133.1:0-7742 GCA_964453755.1 uncultured Planctomycetales bacterium | reverse complement strand
GGAGATTGATGTCGCCGGCCTCCGCGCGCTGCAGGCTCAACACCTCGAGCGGACTGCCGACCGCCGGCCGCAGATCCTGCGCCACGGCCAGCACCTGGAAGCTGCCCGGGCGCACCGTGCTCAGAGTGAAGCGGCCGTCGTCCCCGGTGGTCGCGCGATGGTGAGAGGGAATGGCGCCGGGAATGCGGCCGTAGCGCTCGAAATCGTCAAGCGGGTCGAACCAGGGCATCTCGGCGTCGAGTTTGGTCCACAGGCCGATCTCGGCGCCCGCCAGCGCCCGCCCGTCCGGGCCCAGCACGCGCCCGCTCAGCGAGCCGGCGCGGCGCAGGAGCAGTTCGCGCTCGGTCGCCACGGGCAGCAGCTGCAGGTCGAGGAATTCCGGCGCGCAGCCCGGCTGCGTGATCTCGAATGACCAGGCGCCGGGCAGCAGGCCGCCGATTTCGATCAAACCGTCTTGCCCCTGCCAGGATTCGGCGGCGAAGTTCTCGCGCAACAGGCGGGCGCGCGCCGCTTCGCCGGCCTCGGCGGGCGCGGGGGTGGGAGCCGCGGCTACCGCTTCGTCCTCGTCGTCATCCTGGTCGCGCAAATCTTCGCGGAACTCGAAGCCCTCGAACATCTCGCCGATGCCGCCACGCCGGCCGGAGTCGGCGATGCGGGCCACAGGCGCGGAGGCCGGACCCTCGCCCTCGACGGTCACGCGGATGCGCAGGGTGGCGCCCGTGGCCGGCTCCAGCCGCAGCACCACTTCCTTGACCGCGCCGCTCGCGGCCGTCCATCGCTCCAGCGCCGACCAGGAGCCGCCGGCCTCGGCCATCAACTCACAATTTTCCAGCGGGGGGGGGACGGTCAGGAGGCCGTCGCGCGCGCTCAGGCGCACCGCGGCGCCGTTGATCTTGCCGTGCACCGTCGCGGCGCAGGCTTTGCCCTGCGCGTCGAGCACGCGAATCACCATGCTGCCGGCCGCGGCTTCGCGGCGGACCTCCGGAGGGTCGTTGGCGCTCAGGACGCCGGCGGCGGGAGCCGCTGCGGCGGCTGCGGACGCCGCGTCCGCCTCATTGCCCGGGCCGGAGTCGGGGCTCGTCGGCCAGAGAAACCAGGCGAGGCCCGCGAGCAGAACGGCGATGAGGATCAGGGGGGCGCGACTCATGGAATCCGTCTTATGCTACGGCCCATGCGCGCGCTCATCAGCGGGATTGCCTGCGCCAGCCTGATGGCCGGCGCCTTCGGGCAGGAGCCGATGGCCGATCCGGATCCGCCCCGTCCGGTCACGGGCCTGCAGCGCGCGCTGTGGCGGCCGGAGCGGGCCGAATTCTGGCTGCTTTGCGCCGAATCGGATGGCCGCGGCGGCGACGTGGTGCGCGTGCGTGTCTTCGATCCCTGGCTGAACGAGCGCGCTTCTCTTCATGAGCCGATGCCGGAGGGCGGCCGCGTGCCCGAGTCCGACGGCAGCCTCAATCTGCCGGCCTTCGCGGGTCACCGCCTGCTGGCCAGCCCGGAAGGTCAGTTGAGTTTGAGCCGGCGGCCCTGGGAAGCCGCGCCGCGAGTCGTGTGGGGGCCGGGCTGGGCGGCGGTGGAGCTGCGCAGCACCGTGCCGCTCCAGTCGTTGTCCTGGCGCCGCGCCGGCGATGCGCAAATTTTCGTTGCGCCGATCGCCGGCGAGGCGCAGGACGGCATCCTGCAGCGCGCGCACCTGCGCGGGCTGGACGCCGGCGAGACCATCGAGATCGCGCTGCCCGCGACGCGCTGGACTTTCCCGCCCGCGGCCGCGCCCCGCTGGCAGCGCTTCGTCGTGCCGGGCGTGGATCCGGCCGGGCCGCGCCCTACTTCAGAGTGGCCGTCAGATTGAGGGTTTCGTTGCCGCGCACGATCACGAGCGTGGCGCTGTCGCCGCGGATCGAGCCGCCCAGCGCGCGGCGCAGATCGTTCAGGTTGCGCACGTCGCGGCCGTTCACCTGCTTGAGCAGGTCGCCGGCGACCACGCCGAGTTCTTCCGCCGCGCTGCCGGCGGTCACGGAGGTGACGGCCAGGCCGCCCACGCCTTCCTCGGCGACGATGCCGAGCTTGCCGCGCATGGCTTGGCGCTGCGAGATCAGGTTGTAGTGCTTGCCCATCCGTTCGTTGAAGTCGGCGGGCATGCCCATGCCGTCGGCCTTGGTGAACGTGAGCTGGGGAGCCGCGTCGAGCGCGTCAATGCACGAGCGGGCCAGTTGCAGCACGCGCAACTCGCCGGCGTAGTCGATCTTGTCGGCGTCGTCGCCGGGCATGTGATAGTCGTCGTGCACGTGCGTGAAGAAGAAGATGGCCGGCACGCCGCCGTGGTAGAAGGAAGTGTTGTCGCTCGGGGCTTCGCCGAGGTCGCTCAGTTCGAGCTCAAGGTCTTTGACTTGGGCGAAGATCGGATCGAGCAGGCCGCGGAATTCTTGCGCCGTGCCGAGGCCGGCGACGAAGAGGTAGCCGTTGCTGCGGCCGATCATGTCCAGGTTGACCATCGCGACGATGTCAGACACCGGCACGATCTTCTGGTCCACCAGGTGCTGGCTGCCGAGCAGGCCGCGCTCTTCCGCCGAGAAGCCCATGAAGATCACCGAATGGCGCGGCGGATGCGCGGCGTACCACTCGGCCAGTTCCATCATGCCGGCAGTGCCGGAGGCGTTGTCGTCGGCGCCGTTGTGGATCTCGCCGGGGAAGCCCATCGCGCCCGGTCCGCCGATGCCGGCGTGGTCCAGGTGGCCGCCGATGGCCAGGTACTTGCCGCGCAGGGCCGGATCGCGGCCCGGCAGCACGGCCACCACGTTGTTGCAGGTGCGGCTGCCGGCTTGGAAGGGCAGGCGCATCTCGGTCTGGCCGGGCAGAGGCTGCAGGCCGAGGCGGCGGAAGTGGGCCTGCACGTAGAGTTCAGCCAGCCTGCCGCCGTGTTCGCCGGACTCGCGCCCCTCCAGCTCGTCGCTGGCCAGATAGCCGATGTGGGCGCGCAGGTCCGCCTCCCGCAACTCAGCGGGCGCGTCCGCGGCCGAGGCTGCCGGAGCCGCCTGAGCGCTGCGAGCCGTGGCCTGCTGGGCGGCCGCAAGGGAGGTCAACAAAAGGGCGGCGGCAAGCGCGCCGAGGCAGAGGCGGGGGATCCGGATCATGGGTGGACAGATTACGGGCGCGAAGCGAAAACGAAGCCCATTTCGGATACTGGCCCAGACGGCTGGAGGTCCGAGGCCGAAGCAAGAACCGGAAACAGACCGGACAAGAATTGAGTGGGCCATCACCAGCGCAACGAGTGCGCCGCTCGGCGATGGTGATCTGCGTGGCGAAGTCGCGGTGAAACGCTTGCGGCTGGCGCAGGGCGCGCTCCGCGCCCTGTCTTCTTCTTCCACGCCCGTCAGCGGGCGTGGTTACGCCTTTCTTTCGCTGCTCGTCCGCAGTCCTCTGGGCCAGTATCCGATGGGGGGCTACTGCCGGTGCGACGTCAGCCTCACTTCCGTCTCCTTCCCCTCCGTGACGTAGACGCGCTGCTTGTCCGCTTCCGGCGGGAACCACAGTTCGTTCGGGTTCGCGGCGAAGGCGATGAGCTCGTAGTTGCCTGCGCGCAGGCCGTCGAAGCGGAAGCGGCCGCGCGCGTCCAGCAGGGCGTCGCGGCTGAAGAGTCCGCTGCCTTCCTGATAGACCAGGTTCACGGTGCCGCCGCTGAGCACCGCGCCGTTTTCGTCCACGGCCACGCCGAAAATGCTGCCGCCCGCGTAGAGGCGGATGCTGCCGGCTTCCGCCGTGCCGCCATCCGGCACGTTGACGGAGACCAACTCCGGCAGATGCTTGGCGTGCTCGACGAAGAGCTTCATGTTGCCGGGCTCGGCGTTCTCGAGCACGAACCGGCCGCTGCCGTCGGTGCGCGCCATGATGGGCGGCACGTTGTCAGGATCGGTCTCGCCGAGGCCGAAGAAGCCCTCGTTGGTGGGGGGCTGATAGCCGGGGCCGTGCAGGCTGACGTTCGCGCCGGCCAAGCCCTGGCCGTCGCCGCCCGTCACGACGCCGACGATCGTGCCGCCGCGGCGCATCTGCACGTCGATTCCCAGCACGACGTCGCGCTGCACATGGAAGCCGGGCGAGTAGGTCGGGCAGTTGCCCGGCGCGCGCACCAGCAGCACGTAAGTGCCGGCGTCGAGGCCCTCGAGTTTGTAATTGCCCGAAGGATCCGCGATCTGCCAAGTCAGCTCGGTGGCGCCGTACTGCGTCGAATTCCGGCGCGTGCGCATCAATTCCAGGCTGTATGCGGCCAGGGGCTGGCCGGCGGCGTTCGTCACGCGTCCGCTGACGCCGCCCTTCTTCGGCATCACCACTTCCACCGGCGCCGCGTCCACCTCGACTCGCGGCACGCGTCCGGCGCCGTAGCCGTCGGCCATGGCGGCCAGGCCGTACATGCCCTGCGGCAGGCCGCGAATCGTGAAACTGCCGTCGTCGGCGCTGCGCCCCGTGGCGGTGAAGACCGGCCGCGGCTGCGTGCGCGACACGGTGATGAGCGCTCCGCCCACCGGCGTGCGCTCGTCGTTGAGCACCACGCCCGTGATGACGTGCTCGGTGTCGAGCACGAGCACTTGCTCGGGCAGCGTCTGCCCGGGCTGCACGAAGATGGCCTGGATTTCCGCCGACGCGTAGCCGGCGGCGTTCGCGCGCAGGGACCAGATGGCGCCCTCCGAGACGTTGGCGAAGCGGAAATGGCCGCGATCGTCGGTTTCCTGCATCAGCAGGCGGCCGAGCCGCTGGTCTTGCTCGCGCTGCTCCTCGAGCGTGCCGGAGCGGAAATTGCTGCGATCCTGCAAGCCCAGCTCGACCTGCGCGACGATGGGATTGCCGCCCGTGTCCTGCACGACGCCGGACACGACGATCCCGGAACTCATCACGATCGGCGGCAGCTCCTGCGTTTCCGAAGGCAGCGCCGCGAAGGCCACGCCCGAGCGCGGCGCGTAATCCGGATGGAAGGCCCACAGGTCCATGTCCTCGCCGGCCACGAGGCGCTCGAAGCGGAAATTGCCGCGCGCATCGGTGACCTGCAAAAAGCGCGGATCTTCGACCACCGGCTGCAGCGGCATTTCGTCGCCGAAGCGGAAACGCGTCGTCACCCACACCTTGGCGCCGGCGACGGGCGCGCCGGATTCGTTGACGATCTGGCCGAGCACGGCCGCGCCGAGCGCGCCTTCGCCGCCGGCCGCGCCGCCCGGCGTGGCGGGGACTTCGACGCGATCCGGATCCCGCGCCGGCTCGCGGCCCGGCGTGCGGTCGATCACCAGCGCGCCGGGATCGGGCAGAACCGGCGTCTCCGGCTGCGTGCCGCCGGGATCGGGCTGCTCGGGGCTGGAAGGGCCCTGCAGGAAGAGGAAGGCGCCGACCCCCAGAATCAGGAGGGCGAGGCCGCCCAGGGCCAGACCCTGGGCCCTGCCGGAGCGGGCGTGCTGCATGGTGCGAACGGAGAGGGGGCCTGACAGTCCGACGCTTGGATCGGCGGAATTCTTCCCGCGACTGGAGCCCGGACGGCAGCCTGGAGCCATCAGGCGTAGATCCCGCGCAGCCGGTCGAAATAGGCCACGCGCTCGACGCCGATCATGCAGGTGGCCAGTCGCAAGCCCGCCTTGTGCAGGCCTGCCGCCTTGCGCGCCCGTTCGTAGGACTCGACGACCCGGCGGGTCAGGCGCTCGTCCACTTGCTCGGCGGTCCAGTTGTAGCCCATGCGGTTCTGGACCCACTCGAAGTAGGCGATGATCAAGGCGCCGGAGTTGCCGAGCAGATCGGGGATCACGGGAATGCCGCGCTCTTCCAAGATTTGATCGGCGTTCTTGGTGGTGGGCGCGTTGGCCGCTTCCACGAGCAGGCGCGTGCGCAGCCGGCCGGCGTTGGCCTTGGTGATCTGCCGCGAGAGCGCGGCCGGGATCAGCACGTCGCATTCGGTCTCGAGCAGCTCGCTGCTGGAGAGCGCATCGCCGCCGGCGAAACCCGCGAGGCTGCCGGTGCGCGCGCGATGCGCGAGCAAAGCGGCCACGTCGAGGCCCTTGGCGTTGTGCACGGCGGCGCCCGCGTCGCCGACCGCGACGACGCGGTGGCCGGAGGCCGTCACTTCGCGCAGCACCTGCGAGCCGACGCGTCCGGCGCCCTGCACCACGACGCGCGCCTTGCCGCTGAAATTCATTTCGGCGAGGCGGCGCTCCATCAGCACGCGCACGCCGCGGCCGATCGCCCAATGCTGGCCCTGCGTGCCGCCGAGGCCTTCGGGCTTGCCCAGCACCACCGCGTTCTCGGTGTGGCGCACGTGCATCGAGTAGGTGTCGAGGCACCAGGCCATGATCTGCTCGGTGCAGTGCAGATCCGGGATTAGCACGTCGCGGTCGGGGCCGATCAGATCCATCAGGCCCGCGGTGTAGCGGCGCACCACCGACTCGACGACGCGCGCGTCGCGCCCGCGCGGGTCGAAGTTGACGCCGCCCATCGCGCCGCCGAAGGGAATGTTCAGCGCCGCGCACTTCCATGTGGTCCAGGCCGCCAGCGCGCGCAGTTCCTCGCGCTTGAGGTCCGCGTCGAGGCGCAGGCCGCCCAGGCAGGGGCCGAGCGAGAGGTTGTGCCGCACCCGGTAGCCGTCGAGCACGGTGACGCGGCCCTGTTCGTCGGTCAGCGGAATCGCGAATTTGAATTCGTGATCCGGCTCGCGCAGCACCAGATAATTGTCAGGCGGGAGGCCGAGCAGGGCCGCGGCCTCGTCGAAGCGCTCCATCATCGAGGAGAAGGGATCGTCGGGATCGAGCGCCGGGGTCGGCGCCTGATGCTCGGCGTGCCGGCTCGAAGGTTTCACCTCAAGCATAGATGCCCCGCATCTTCAGGCAGTAGGCGACGCGGTCCACGGCCACGCAGTAGGCGGCGATGCGCGGGCTGGTCTGGTGCTTCTTGGCTGCGGCCGCCACGCTGGCGAAGGCCTCGACCAGCACGCGTTCCTCGCGCTGGAAGACGTCGTCCTTCTCCCAGAAGTAGCCCATGCGGTCCTGCACCCACTCGAAGTAAGAAACGGTGACGCCGCCGGCGTTGGCGAGAATGTCCGGCACCACGAACACGCCGCGGCGTTCGAGAATCGCGTCGGCGGAGGCCGTGGTGGGCCCGTTCGCGCCTTCGACGATGACTTTGGCGTGGATACGCTCGGCGTTCTCCGAAGTGATCTGGTTCTCGGTCGCGGCCGGCACCAGCACGTCGCATTCGAGCAGCATCATCTCGTCGTTGCTGACGGGATCGGCCTCGGGATAGCCTTCGAAGCTGCCTTTCTCCTTCAGGTAGGCGCGCACCTTGGCCACGTCGAGGCCGTTGGGATTGACAATCCCGCCGTACATGTCCGACATGGCGATGATCTTGTGGCCCATCTCCTGCAGGAAGTGCGCCGCGAAGCCGCCGACGTTGCCCGAGCCTTGAATCACGACGCGGCAGCCCTTCGGCGGCAGCCCGGTGTGCGCCAGCGCCTCGCGCACGATGTACGCGACGCCCAGGCCGGTGGCCTCGGTGCGTCCCAGCGAGCCGCCGAGGCCCACCGGCTTGCCGGTGACGATGGCGGTGCACGTCGCGCGCTTGTGCATGGAATAGGTGTCCATGAGCCAGGCCATCTCGCGCTCGCCGGTGTTCATGTCCGGCGCCGGCACGTCGCGCTCGGGACCCAGAATGTCCAGCAGTGAGGAGGTGTAGCGGCGCGTCATGCGCTCGAGTTCGTTCACGGACATGCGCCGCGGATCGCA
>CAYVPL010000132.1:0-7766 GCA_964453755.1 uncultured Planctomycetales bacterium | reverse complement strand
ACGATCCGGTCGGCCAGCGTTTCGACAGGAATCTGCAGTTGCACCCGCTGGCCGACCACCGTTTCGATCGGCAACCGGTCCTTGAGCGCCTCGATGAAACCCTGAAGATCGTCCATGGCCCGCCTGCTGGATTCCTACTCTAACCGCGACACTGCTTCCCTCCAGACTTCCGGCCCGATCTCGCCCGGCCGGGCGCGCGCGCCGACGCCCGCGGCGCGCAGGGCCGCCGCCCAGGCCGGTTGATGCCGGTCGAAGCGCGGCAGCAGGCTCTTGCGGCGCTGGCCGAAGGCCTCGCGCAGCGCCGCGGCCAGAGCCGCTTCGCGCTCCGGAGCGAGCGGCCGGGCGCGCGGGCGCAGGTGCAGGAAGCAGGATTCCACCTGCGGGCGCGGCCAGAAGACTTCGGGCGGCACGCGGCGTCCGAGTTCGACGGCGAAGGCCAAGGCCAGGCGGATCGCCAACGGCGACCATTCCCCGCCTTCGGGCCCGGCCACCTTGACCGCGACCTCGCGCTGCAGGAGCAGGGTCGCGCCGGCGAGCGGGCGCGCGGGCAGGCGGGCCAGGAAGGGGCCGGAAATCGAGTAGGGCAAATTCGCCACGAGGCGCGGCGGTTGCCCGGCGGCGACGGCGGCGGCCCATCGCTCCTCGAGTTGCGGATTCAGGCTTTCGGCCGGGCCGAGGGCGTCGCCCTCGATCAACTCCAACTGGCCCGCGGCCAGGGCGTCGGCGAAACGATCGCGCAGCAACCGCGCGAGTCCGTGATCCAATTCGACCGCAGTGACCTGCGCGCCGGCCGCGAGCAGTTCTTCGGTCAGGGCTCCCGCTCCCGGCCCGATTTCGATCACGCGCTCCCCCGCCCGCACGCCGGCATCCTGCGGGATCACCGCGAGCAGGGCCGGGTCGGTCAGAAAATTCTGGCCGAAGCGGGCCTGCGGCGCGAGGCCGCGCGCCTCCAGCAAATCCTTCAACTCTTGCAGGCGCATGCGGGCGCCGGACTAGGGGGCCAGGAGTTGGACGAAGGCGGCCGGGAAATCCTCGCGGCGCATTTGCTCGGCGAGGCTGGCGCGGAAGTCGGCGCGCCAGCGGCGGGCGGCGGCGGCGAGGGCCGGCCCGGAGGATTCCGGATCCGCGGTCCATGCGGGCAGCACCTGCTCGCGCAAGTAGGGCAGCGCGTCGGCGACGTAGCGCACGCCGAGATCGTCGGCACGGTCTCCCGGCTCCACCTGGACGGCATCGCGCAGATCGGCGCCGCTGGCGCGCGTCGCGAAGGAGCCGCCCATGGCGACGAAGCGGCCGTCCTCCACCGGCCCGGCCAGTTCGCGCACGTTGCCGTAGAAGTCGTAGCCGCCGAGCGGGGAACGGCCGCGCTCGAACACGCCGACCGGCAGCAACGAGCCGGCGCCGAGCTCCAGAGTGTTGCGGGACAGGGGCAGCAGGCTCGGGTTCGCGTCCGGACTGCCGGCCAGCGCGCGCCATTCGGCGACGGTGGGCGCGCGCAGGCCCCGCGGCTCGGCCCAAGCGCGGAATTCGTGCACCGAGATCATCACCACCGGGAGGTCCCGGTCCGCGGCGGAAACTCCCGGCTCACGCTCCCCGCGGGTCCATTCGAAGCGATCGCAGAAAATCCAGCCGGACTGCGGCGGATCCATGCGCGCGAGGAAGCAGTGCTCGAGCCGGGTCACCGCCTCGGGCGCCGCGCGAGCCGCGCCGCCGTTGCAGGAGAAACTGCCGAGGCCGGCCAGCCAGGGCGCGGCCGCGAGCAGGAAGCCTGCGCGCGCGCCGCGTGAAGGCCGCACGGCCGGCTACTTCTGGAACACGCCGACGACGCCGGCCGTGATGCCGGTCGTGCGCGCGGAGATCATGCCGATCGCGAACGGAATCGAGAAGACCAGCAGGAAGGTCGTCAGAACCGCGGCGGCCAGAATGCCGCTGGATTCGCGCTGGGTCTCGGCCTCGACGGGCTTGCCGCGGCGGCCGGCTGCGATCGGTGCGACCGGCGCGGCTTCCTGGCCGACGTCCACGGTCTCGACGTCGTCGAGCAGGGTGTCCTCTTCCGAGAGCTGGGTGGTGCTCATGCCGGCTTCGCCCGAGGCGCCCGGGGACAGATCCTCGACTTGCAGGGACTGGCCGGCGTCCTTCTCGCTGACGTTGCTGCCGATGCCGAGCTGCTTCGCCACCTTGTCCACGTCTTCGGCGCGCAGGTGCATCTTCGAGCCCTCGCGGAAGGCGCGGATTTCGCCGGCGGAAATCAGACGCTTGAGGTCGTCCTCCTCGAGTTCGAGCTTGCGGAGGGCGTCTTCAAAGGATGAGTACGGGTTCGCCACGGTGGTACTGCGTTGCTTTCGGTCAGGGTTGGCTCCAGTGTAGGAGCGCGTCCGGGGAAGGATACCGGCGCCGAGCCTAGTGATCGGTGCCCGGCGGGACCTCGTGCCCCTTCTGTTCGAACTCCTTGCGGAGGGCTTCGAAGGGGTATTCGGACTCGTCGTTGAAGCCGTCCAGGAGGGAGTCCAGGGAGATGTTGCGCGCGCCGATGAATTCCAGTTTTTGGCCGTTCTTGGCCCCCCCGCGCGCCTCGTAGACGGTCAGGCGCTGGTTCAGCTGGTCCAGCACGTAGAGGAGCGACACGCCGGCCATGTATTCGGAGGACACGGCGACGTAGCGCTGGCCGCTGTCCGCGGACTGCGGCGCGGCCGCCACGGCGGGCGGCGCGAGAAAGCGGCCGGCGAGGCCGCCGAACAGACCGGCCAAGGCAAGGCCGATCACGAGGCTGAGGTGGAGGCGCGGCTTCATGGGCGGATGGGATGCGAGGCGGACGGGGTGGGAGGCGCGGCGAGAAGAGAGAGAGCATATTCGAGATCCAACAGGCCGCCGGCGGATCCGCCGGCCCAGGCCAGTCCGGCGCCGGCTTCGCGCAGCCGGAGGAAGGCCGCAGCCAGGTCGGTGCGCTCGTCCAGCACGAGCAGGGGCCGCGCCAGTTGCGCGGGCGCGAGCGCCGGATCCGATTGCAGCAGCCGGGCGCCCGTGAGCAGGGCCGGAGCGGCGCCGTCCTGGCGCAGCAGGACGAAACCGACGCCGGAGGCGGCGAGAGCGCGCAGCGCTTCCTCGCGGCCGACGGAGGCCGGCAGCAGCGGCTGCGCCGGGCGCAGAAATTTTGTCAAACCAGAGCCGCGCGATTCGAGCGCGCCGAGGGCGGCGCGCATGGCGCGGGCTTCGCCCGGGTGCGAACGCTCGCCTTCGCGCAGCAGTTCGGCCCAGTGCATGCGGCCGAGCACGGCCGCGCGCGCCCGGCCCCCGGCCAGGGCGCGGGCCAGCAACATCAGCGGCACGGCGACCGGCCACAGCACCACGCGCAGGAAAGCCAGCGGCCACGCCAGCGCAGGCATGCCGGTTTCCGCATGCACGGCCATCCACTGCTTCGGCAGCATGTCGCAGAAGACGAAGGCGAGCGGCATGAGAGCCAGCGCGCTCCAGAAGGCCGCGTCGGGCACGCCCAGGCCGTCGGCCAGCGCGATGGCGGCTTGCACCAGCAGGTCGTTGGCGAGGTTGTTCGCCACCAGCAGGGTGGCGAGCAGGCCGGCCGGCGAACGGATCACGCGCAGGAGCAGGCGCGCGGAGGCGGATTCGCGCGCGGCGTGGCGCAGCTTCAGCGGATTGAGGGCGTAGAAGCCGGTTTCGGCGCCGGAGCAGAAGGCTGACAACGCGAGCGCCAGCAGGAACAGGCTGAGGGCGAGGCTCACGTCCCCCCCCCCGCCGCGTCGGGCTCTTCGGGCCGCACGCGGATCTCGAGCAGTTCCGGTCCGGTCTCGTCGGCGCGCGTGACCCAGATCTCGCCGCGGAAGCCGGGGCCGTCGAAGACGAGATGGTCGCCCTCGCGCGCGACGCGGCCCAGGCGGTCGGAGAGCAGGCCGCCGAGCGTTTCGATGCGCACGTCGATCTCGCCGGGCGCGCCGAAACGGTCTTCGAAGTCGTGGAGGGCGAGCGTGGCGTCCGCCTGGAAGCGGCCGGGGCCGAGTTCGCGCAGCACCGAGCTGCCGCCGAGCCGCGGCAACCGGTCGAGCAGCGTGTCGGCCCAGCGGCCGCGCGGCACCACGCCGCTGGCCTGGCCGTATTCGTCCACCAGCAGCAGGAAGGGCGCGCCGCTGTCGCGCAGCAGGCCGATGCCGTTCGTGGCCGGCGCCACCTCCGGCAGGATCGGCACGCGCACGAGGGCGTCGGCGGCGCGCGCGCCGGACCGGTTCAAGGTCAGATCGAGCGCGCCGATCACTTCGCCGCGGGCGTCGAGCACCAGCGCGTAGACGGTGTTCGCGCGCTCCATGCGGCGCCGCGCGAGGCCGAGCGGCTCGTCCGCCGGAACTTGCACGATGCGCGCGAGGGGCACGCGCAGCGCCCCGGCGCGCAGCTTGCCGAGTTCGAGCACGTGCCGCACGAGGGCGCGCTCTTCGGGCGCCAGATCCATCGCCTCTTCGCCGCGCAGGAGGGCCTCCGCGTCCTCCGGGGCGAGCGGTTCGGCGCCCGGCGAGCGCGGCACCATGCTCGCGGCGATCGGACGCAGCGGCGGGCCGAGCAGCAGGTGCAGGCCGCGCACCGGCGGCAGGAAAAGGCGGCCGACCGTCAGCGGCAGCCGGTTGCCGAGCACCTTCGGCATGATTTCGCCGAACACGATCAGCAGCAGCAGGGCGCCGAGGTTGGCAGCGGCGGCGCGGCCCTCGCCCATTCCTTCGCTCCAACTGTGGACCGCGGCGAAGAACGCCAAGTTGGCCATCAGATTGGCCAGCAGGATGGTGGCCAGCACGCTGGCGCGCTCGTGCAGCAATGCGCGCGCCGCCGCCGGCAGAACCGCCGCCGCTCCGGCGCGCGCGCCGAGCGAGAACAGCGAGGCCTCCGCGCCGCTGAGAATCGCGGAGCAGGCCAGCAGCAGCAGGGCGGTGATGAAAGCCGGGTCCACGCTCAGGCAGGCTCGACGGACGGAGCCGGCAGCAGGATAAGAACTTCGAAGCCGCCGCCGGGAAGGTTCGCGGCTTCGATGCGTCCGCCGAGCGAGCGCACGGTGGCGTGCGCCAGCGCCAAGCCCAAGCCCGTGCCGCGACCCGGATCCTTCGTGGTGGTGAAAGGCTCGAAGAGGTGCGGCAGCAACGCTGCCGGCGCGCCCGGGCCGTCATCGCGCACGCGCACCTCGGCGCCGCCGTCGGGGAGACGGGGGCCGACGATGCGCACGGTGCCGACCGCGGGAGCGGACTGTCCGTCGAGCGCGTCGAGAGCGTTTTGCACCAGGTTGAGCAACATCGGAAACCAATCGCCGCGCGCGCCCGTGACGATCAAATCATCCGCCGGCAAATCCAGTTCCAGCCGATGGCGCGCCAGGCGGCTGGCGAGCAGCACGCGCAGGTCTTCGGCCACGCCGCCCAGAGCGCAACTGCCACCCGCGGCATTCTGCGGCGCCATCTGCAGCAGACGCTGCACCAGTTCGCGGATGCGCTGCAGCGCTTCCTCGACCAGTTGACCGTAGCGCTCGCTGCGCGCGCTGGCGGCCTCCTGCCGCAGCACTTCCAGCGAATGCAGAGCGCCCGCCAGCGGGCTGTTGATCTCGTGGGCCAGACCCGCGGCGAGCATGCCGAGCGCGGCCAGGCGGTCCTGCCGCGAAGCGTGGCGCTCGGCGCTGAGCGCGCGCTCGGTGGCCTGCTCGACGCGGCCTTCGAGCTCGCGCTGAAAGCCGCGGATGTCGCGCATCATCGCCTCGAAGGAGGCGGAGAGCGCGGCCACCTCCTTCGCGCCCGGATCGGCCGGCAAGGCCGGCGGATCGCCGCCGCGGCCGAATTCGGCGGCGGCGCGCGCCAGGCGCTCGACCGGGCGCAAGACCACGCGGTCCACGATCAGGAACACGAGCAGCGCGAGCACCAGAGTTCCCGCCAAGCCGATGGCGAACACGCGCCACAGGATGTTGGGCGCCGGCGGCGGCGCGGCCGGCTTGACGTACACCCCCCCCCAGGCCTCGAGCGCCGCGGCGAAGGGCGTGTGCGAGTAGACCGGAATGGCGACGCCCGCGGCCACCGGAATGGTGTTGCCGGTGGCGGTGGCGGCGACCACCGCGGCGGTGATCTCGGCCAGCGGAAAATCGGCCGGCCGGTGGCGCGCGCCGATCGGATTGAGAAAGACCCCCACCGGCAGCGGGCGGCCGTCGTTGTCCAGGACGCGCGTGTCGAGGATCAGCGCGTCCTCGAACTCCGGCCACAGCGGCCAGGACAACATGCGCGCGAAGTTGCCGACGTCCTCGGCGCGAAAGCGAGTGCGAACCAACTCGGCGACTTCGAGCTGCAGGTCCTGCTGGCGGCTGGCCTGCTGGCGCGCGGCCTCGCGGTCCCGCTCGGCGGCCCAGTAGCCCACCGCGCCCAGCACCACCGCGTTCACGAGCACGAGCCCGAGCGTGAGGCGCAGGCGGAGGCTCATGGGCGCGGCTTCAACTCGCCTTGCCGAACTCTCCGAGCAGCTTGAAGATCGGCAGGAACAGCGAGAAGGCGATCGCGCCGACCACGCAGGCCATGGTGACGAGCATGGCCGGCTCGAGCAGGGCCAGGATGTCGTTCAGGCGGCGGGTGTAATTCTCCTCGTAGGACTTGCCGACCCGCATGCACATGCGGTCGAGTTCGCCGGTCTCCTCGCCGACCTCCACCATGGAGACGACGACGTTGTCAAAGTGGCCGCTGGAGCCCAGCGAGGCGGCGATGGACTCGCCCTCGCGGACTTCGGAGCGCACGGTGTCGAGGGTTTCGCGGTAAATCTCGTTGCTGAGGGCGCCGCGCGTGATCGCGAAGGCCTCCAGGTGCGGCACGCCGGCGCCGATCAAGGTGCCGAAGGTGCTGGCGAAACGCGAGACCTGGGATTGCTCGACCAGCGAGCCGACCAGCGGCAGCTTCAACATCAGCGAGTGATTGCTGCGCCGGTAGGAGTAACTGCGCCGGAGCATGAAGCCGTGCAGCATGAGCAGCAGCGTTGGGAGGCCGAGCACCAGATACCAGTACTGCTGGAAGAAGGTGCTCACGCCGATCATCACCTGGGTGATGGTCGGCAGCGTGATGCCCATCTCGTCGAACAGGTCGGCGAAGGTCGGGATCACGAAGATCATCAGCACCGAGATCACCGCCACCGCGATCACGAAGATGACGGTCGGGTAGGTCAGGGCGCTCTTGGTCTTGGCGCGGATTTCCTGCGAGCGTTCCTGAAAGTCGGCCAGCCGGTCCAGCACCTGGTCCAGCACGCCGCCCGCCTCGCCGGCGCGGGTCATGTTGACGTACAACTCGTCGAACACGTCTGGGTTCTGCGCCAGAGCGTCGGACAGCGTCTGGCCTTCCTCGACCAGATCCCCGGCGTCGATGACCGCGTTCTTGAAGCGCCCGTCCGGCCACTGGTCGGCCAGAATGCGTAGGCTCTTCAGGATTGGCAGACCGGCCTGGGTCAGGGTGGACAGCAGCCGGGTGAAGCGGACCAGATCCTTCAGCGGCACGCGGCGGCGGACTTTCGCGGCGACTTCCTCGCCTTCCGGGCCGGCATCGCCGCCGGCCGGGCGGCCGGCTGCCGCCACTCTGCGCTGGATTCTCGCCATGAAGGGTCTGCTGGAGTCGGTGCCGAAGTTGTTGCGGAAGCGGGATGCTGCTTACTCGGCGTGCGTGCCGCGCACGACCTCGCTCAGGGAGGTGCGCCCGGTGCGGGCCAGCGCGAGCCCGCGCTCGCGCAGGGTGCGCATCTTGCGCTGCCGCGCGAGGTCGCGCAAGGCC
>CAYVPL010000131.1:0-7803 GCA_964453755.1 uncultured Planctomycetales bacterium | reverse complement strand
GGTCGGCACCGCGCAGGTGAGCCGCGCGGCCTACCCCGATCCCACGGCCGCGGACGGCGACTGGTCCGCCGTGGATCTGCTGCCCGGCCAGGCGCTGGCGCAGCCGGTGACCCTCGCCGCCATCCGCCAGGACGGCGCCTTCCAGGACTGCGCCCTGCTGAAGCAGAGCCGCCTGTCGGTGGTGCCGCTGAGCGCGGCCGAGCATCGCCGCATCCTTCAGCTCGGCGGGCGGCCGTGAGCGGCGGCGAGCGCATCGAGCCCTGGATCCGCCTCCACTCCTGGATGCGCGGCGTGCGCGCTTGGCACAAGGACGTGGCCGAGGCCAGCCCCGGCGTGCGCAGCGGCGAGATGGTCGCGGCTTACGACGGCGAGGGCCGCTTCATCGGCTGGGGCCTGGTGCACAAGCGCGCCGAACTCGCCTTCCGCCTCGTGACGCGCAGCGAAGTCAAGCCTGACGACGCCTGGTGGCGGGAGCGCGCGCGGGCCGCCGTGGAGCGGCGTCAGCGCGAGCCCGGCCTGAGTCTGGATCCGGTACGCGTGCTGCACGCTGAAGGCGACGACTTTCCCGGCCTGGTCGTGGACCGCGTCGGCAGCGTGCTGCTGGCCGAGGCCTACGCCGCGCCGATGGCCGCCGTGTTCGAGCTGATTGCGCCGACGCTGCACGAACTCCTGGGCACCGAGCACCACGTGATCGAGCTGGACGCCGCCGCCGCCCGCGCCGAAGGCGTGGATGCGTACACCCGCCGCTCCGCCGGCTGCCCGACGCGCGTGGACTTCCTCGAGCACGGCGTGAAGTGGGAATTGTTTCCCGGTGAGGGCCACAAAACCGGCTTCTTCCTCGATCAGCGCGAGAACCGCGGCCGGCTGCGCGAATACGTCGCGCTCGACGCCGCGGCCGGGCGCGCGCCGGAAGTGCTCGACGTCTGCTGCTACACCGGCGGCTTCGCGCTCAACGCGGCGGCGGCAGGCGCGGCGCAGGTGACGGCCGTGGACCTCGACGAGAAGGCCATCGAGCAGGCGCAGCGCCACGCCAACCGCAACGGCTTCCGCGACGTCCGCTACACCCACGCCGACGCCTTCACCTGGCTGCGCCAGGCCGCGATCAGCGGGCGCAGTTTCGACGTCGTCGTGGTGGATCCGCCGAAATTCATTCCCAAGCGCCTGGCCGAGGAAGAAGGGCGCGCCAAGTATCACGATTTGAACAAGCTGGCCATCCCGCTGGTCAAGCCCGGCGGCCTGCTCTTGACCTGCTCCTGCAGCGGCCTGCTCGCGCCGACCGATTTCCAGGAATTGGTGCGCCGCGCTGCCAAGGGCCGCACGCTGCGCATCCTGCGCGAGACCGGCGCCGGCCCCGATCACCCGGTGCGCGCAGATTTCCCGGAAGGCCGCTACTTGAAGGCGATCTGGGCGCGCGTGGACTAGCCGGGCGCGCGAGCCGCGCTAGAAGTCCACGCGGATGCCGACCAGCCGCGTCAGGCCGTCCTCCGGCTTGATGCGGCGCAGCACGATGGCCTCGTCGCGACCGTCGCCGTCGAGGTCCCTCAAAGCCAGCGCGTGCGGCGGCTCCCAGTCGGCGCCCGCGGGAATTTCGAGGTCGGCGGGACGCTCGCGCGTCAGCGACAGCAGCGCCGAGGTCCGGCCCATCACCCATTCGGCCAGTTCCTCGATCTCGAAGGTGACCTCCTTGCGGCCCGAGCCGAGCGTCTCGCGCAGGAAGCGCTCGCGCACCGCCTCGGTCGCTGAGCCGACCGGGGCGGCGTTCTTCCACACTCGCAGCATGCCCGCCGGATCCAGCACCACGACGTCGGTGGCCTGACCGTCGCCGTCGAGGTCGCCGCGACGCACGACGTTCTTGCGCATCTCGCCGAGGCGATCCTTCTCGCTGCGGGCGAGCGCCAGGATGCTGCCGCCCTTCACCACCACGGTCCGGTCGTAGAGCGGCCGCGTGGAGAAAGATCCCGTGCCGGTGCCGCGGTAGACCAAAAAGTCAAACTTGATGCTCCAGGAGAACAGCGCGGCCCGCAGCAGTTTGCCGATGCCGATGTCCTCCACGCGCACGACCACGAGGTCCGGGTGCGCGTCTTCGTCCAGGCGCGCCGCGGCGACGAAGAAAGGGTTGCCGTCCACCTTCATGGTCTTGCCCGGCTTCTGCGGATCGAAGCCGCTGCGCGAGCCGGGGAAGACGCGGATCTTGCCGTCGCCGAGCACGATCAGGTCTTGCGCGCCGTCGCCGTCGAGGTCCGCCCACTCCTCCACCACGAAGGTGCGCACCAGGCGCGAAAGGTTGCCCAGGTCGATCTCGATCGAGTCCGGATCGAGGCGGAAGGAATCCATGTCCAGCGTGCGCGTCGGCTGCTCCGGCAGGCCCGCCGCGCTGGCCACGAACTGATGCAGCAGCAGGCCTTCGCTGACCACCAGGTCGGCGAGGCCGTCGCCGGTGCGGTCCTCCGGATCGAGTGCCGGGATTGAGTAAGAGCGCTCGACGCGATCGAGCAGATTGCTTCCCCCCCCCGCGCCGAGGGCCAGCTCGGCGATGGCGCCCAAATTGGGGCCGGGCTTGAAACCCTCCGCCGTGCCGAGCAGGATGCGCACGCGCGCGCCCAGCGGCAGCACCAGATCGTTGCGGCCGTCGCCGTTGACGTCGCGGACGAAACTGGAGGCCAGGAGGCCGCGCGGCGGCAGCGCGCCGACCTCGCTCAGAATCGGCGGCCCGTACTCGAGGCGGTCCTCGGCGCGCACCACGCGGCGCAGCTCGCGGCCTTCGAGCAGCACGACGACCTCGTCGGCGCCGTCGGCGTCCACGTCGGCGATGGTCCACAGCACGGACTCGCCCTGCAGTTGCATGCGGAAATCGGGCTCGTCCACCAGCCGCAGCAGGCGGCCGGTGATGCTGATCAGGCGCGGGGCGCCGCCGGGGCCGAGCGCCGCCACGCCAAGATGATGCGGCACCGGCTCCAGGCTCAAATCCTGGATTTGCGGCTCCTGAGCGGCGGCCAGCGCGAGGGCGGCGAGCATCACTTGCGTTGCGAGAGATAGATCTCGATTTGGCCGCGGCGGGCGACGACGAAGTCGCCGACGCGGTCGCGATTGAGGTCGAGCACTTCGAGGCTCGCGGAGGCTGCGTCCACCGGGATGCGGTAGGCGGCGTCTCCGGACGGCGCCCAGCTCGAGCCGCTGGCGGCGAGGGTGCGCACCTCGACGTTGCCGCTCTTGGTGCTCTCGATCATGTCGGCCCGGCCGTCGCCCGTCATGTCCATGGCGAAGGTCGGCACGTCGCGCAGAGACTCGAGATCGGCGATGCCGAACTCGCGCGCCACCGCGAAGGCCGGACGCGAGGACACGCCGCCGTCGGCCTCCGCGAAGTGGGCGCTCGCTTCGTGCGTGAGCGTGCTTTCGCCCGCGCCGAGCATGGGCACGTCGAGATCCCAGGCGGAGAGGCCGAGATCGCGCCGCCCGTCGCCGTTGAGATCTTCGACGTAGGCGCGCAGGAAACTGGCCGAAACCTTCAGGAACACGCTGGGCGGCGCCAGCGCGCGCAGCAGCGGATCCGGCGCCGGCTCGTCCTCGGTCGGCGCGATCGCCGCCGCAGTGAGAGCAGCGTCGCGCCAGACGCGCAACTGCCAGTCGCTGCTGAAGGAAGTGGCGCCGCCGTCCACCGAGCGCACCAGCATCAGATCGGCGGCAGGCCCGCCGCCGAGGTCCACCCACTCGAGTCGCGAATCGTCGGCGTCAGACTCGCGGTCGATGCGCAGCGCGCTGCTGGGCTGGCCGGAGAAACTGCCGTCGGCGGCTTGCAGATGCAGATAGAGCTTGCGCGAACTGTAATAGCAGAGGTCCTTGCGTCCGTCGCCGTCGGCGTCGGCCAGCACGGGCGCCGGCAGCCGCACGCTGGAGAAGAGCGCGGGCGGCAGTTCGATCACGCCGACGTCGTCGTTGGGCACCCAGACGTCGCTCAGCTCCTGACTGGAGAGGCTGGCGCGCAGCGAGCCGCCGAGAAAGTCGCGCTCGGCCGCGGGATTGCGCTCGCCGATCGTCTCGAGATTGACGCGGCCGCGCGAGGCGCCGTCCGCGCCGATCACTTCGAAGCCGTCTTCCACCACGAGGATCAGTTCGTCCGTGCCGTCCCCGTCCAAATCGCCGGCGTGCGGCCACCAGGGCAGCGCCTCGTCCGTGGGCATGTCCAGCAGCATGCGGGCGGCGGCCAATTTCCGCAGCGCGCCGTCGGCGCCGCGGGCGTACGCGGCGTCGCGCGCGAGATAGACCAGGTCGCCGCCGCGCGAGCCGGCGTTGAAGCGGCCGACGGTCCAGGCGATCACCGCCTTCGGCACCGCGATGCGCTCGTCGGGTTGCGCCGGAAAGAGGCGTCCCTCCTGCTGCCGGTAGATGAGCAGAGTTCTCCCCCCCCCGCTTTCCTGCACGGCCACGTAGAGATCGAGCAGACCGTCGCCGTCGGCGTCGGCGAAGCGCCGTTCCAGCACCTCCTGCGCAATCGGCAGCACCGACCGCGCGTGGCTCAGAGACTGCGCCGGCAGCTCAGCGCCGCGGACTCCGGCGAGGATGCCGGCGGCGATGCCGAGGCGCGTCCACATCAGGGCTGCGCGGGCGCCGGCTGCGCGCCGATTTCGAGCACCGGATCTTCTTGCAGCAGCGCCTCGCCGGTGCCCCACCGGATCAGGCCCAGAATCGAGTATTCCTTCTCGGCGCCGACGCGCTCGACGCGGAAGACGTAGACGATGATCAGATCGCCGAGCCAGAATTGGCCGCGGTCGGCCTCCGGCGAGCGCTCCCAGCAGTAGAACGGCCAGAAGCCGAAGCGCGTCAGCGCGGTGCCGGGCGACCAAGCGTCGAACTCGAGGCTGCGGCGCGCGCCGTCGGCGCCGAGCAACTCCATGCGCACGGCGTCGCCGGGTTGAAGTTCCGAGCCGATGCGGCGCACGAAGGCTTCCGCGGACCCCGGGTCGGCGCCTTGGAAACTCACAATGCGGTCGCCGGCGCGCGCCCCCGCGGACTCGAGCGGGCTGGCCGGTCCGAAGCCGGCGATCTCAGGCCAGCGGCCCTGCGGATCGGCGGCTGAGGCCGCGCCGTTGCGCACGGCCACGCGCAACAGCGCGCGCTCGATCCAGCCCAGGCTGCGGCCGGCGCGCGTGGAGCGAATTTCCGGCTCCACCAGCGTGACCAGCAACTGGGCGCCGCGCTCCATCTCCAGGCTTACGCGCCGGGGCGTGCTCATGTTGGCCAACAAGGTGGCCAGCCGGCCCGGATCGTTCACCGGCGCGCCGTCGAGCTTCAGGAGCACGTCGCCGAGGCGCAGGCCCGCCCGGTCGGCCGGCCCGTCCGGTTCGACGGCGATCACCCGCACCCCGGGCCGGAGCTCCAGCGCCATCAGGTCTTCGGATTCGTTGAGTCCGACCTCGAGGCCGATCCAGGCGTGCTTGCGCTCTTCCTCCGTCGCATCCTCCGCCGCAATGATGAAGAAATCCGCGGGCAGCGGCAGCGGCTCCCGCGTCACGGTGCAGGCGGGAAGGGCGAACAGGAGCAGGGCGATGCGCAGGGGAACTCTCATACCGCGCGGCGGCGGAAAGCGAGGATGGCAAGAGCCCAGCCCAGAATCAAGCCGGGCCAGGGCGCGATCCAGCCCGTGGCGATGGTCGCGTCGAAGGTTTCGGGAAAGGCGCTGGTGTAGCCCTGCGCAAACTGGGCGATGCGCGCCAGATAACTGTCGGCGCCGAGGCCGGCCAGCGTGTCGGCGAAGAACCATGGCGCCGCGGGCCCGAGCGGGTCGTGCAAGAAAGCGGGCAACAACACCAGCGCCAGCGCCATGCCGACCGCGACCACCGCATGGCGGCTGAGGGCGGAGAGCGCCAGCGCGACGGCGGCCAGCGCCAGCAGCGGCGGCAGGCCGTGCAGCAATGCGCGGTAGACGTGGCCGTCGAGATTCTCGTCGGCGACGACCAGCAGCACTTCGCCCTCTTCGACGATGTCGCCGGCGTCGAAGCAGAGCGCGCCGGCGCCGGCGGCGCCGAGCACCGCGGCGAGCATCAGGCTCAGCGGCAGGCCGATCGCGATGCAGGCGCGGGCGGCGATGAAAGCGCCGCGCGAAATGCCGCGCACCAGCGGATCGCGCGCCGCGCCGAGCGCGACCTCGCGCGGCAGGGAGCTGGCCAGCAGCACCAGGGTCAACAATTCGGCGAGAAACAGGCCGGTGCGGGCGCCGGACGCGAACTGCGGCCAGAAATTCCAGGCCCCGCTCTCGGGATTGGTCGTCAAACGTCCGAGCAGGACGCGGCCGGCCGCCAGCAGCAGCACCCCGATCAGCGACCAGCGCCAGGACGGCTTGCGCGTCCACAGATAGATCTCGCCGCGCAGGGCGCGCCCCAACCCCTTCATGCCGCCGCCTCGCCGGGCGCGATCGCGGCCAGCGCGTTGCGAAACACGTCCACGAGGCTGGCCCGCTCGCGGCGGAACTCGGTGACGCCGGCGCCGGCCTGCACCAAAGTTGTCAAAGCAGCGCCCGGATCGAAGCCGGCGCCGACGCGCAGGCGGACGCCGCCGTCTTCGGCGCGCGCGCCCGGCAACACGCCGCGGCAGCCGCGCAGGGCCGCGAGCACGTCCTGCGGCCGCGGCGTCGCGATCCAGAGGCCGTCGCCGGCCGCCTCCAGCAGGTCCGCCGTCTGGCCTTCGAGCAGAGTGCGCCCGTCCTCGATCAGGCCGACGCGCGTGCACACGTGTTCGACCTCGCGCAAGTGGTGGCTCGAGAGCACGATCGTGACGCCTTCCTGCCGGGTGAGGCGCACGAGCAGCAGCAGCATCTCTTCGACGCCTTCCGGGTCGAGGCCGGAGAGCGGCTCGTCCAGCACGAGCAGGCGCGGCGCGCCGATCAGCGCGCGCGCGACCGCCGCGCGGCGGCCCTGGCCGTGCGAGAGGCGGTCGCCGCGATTGTGCTGGCGCGCTTCGAGGCGCACCAAGGCCAGCACTTCGTCCACGCTGCGGCCGCCGCGGATGCCGCCGCGGATGCGCGCCAACTCGAGGTTTTGGCGCACCGTCAGCGCGTCGTCCAGGCCGGGCGGATCGAGGGCGATGCCGATCGGCGCGGGCGCCTCGTGCACCTGGGCCGAGTCGGTGCCGAACACGCGGCCCTCGCCGGAACTGCGCGGCAGCAGGCCGAGCAGGCAGCGCATGGCGGTGGTTTTGCCGGCGCCGTTGCGGCCGAGCATGCCGTAGAGGTCGCCGGCTCGGACGTTGAGGTCCAGACCGCGCAGAATTTCACGGCCGCCGAGGCGCGCGCGCAGGCCGCGAGCCAGAAGCACGGTCTCGGCGCTCATGCCTGCTCGTGAGTGACGGCCGCCACAGGATTCATCTTCCCGCGCCGGAGGCTTAGAATCAAATCCCGTGCGCCCGTACGAAGCCTTCACCTTCGACTGCTTCGGCACCCTGGTGGACTGGCGCCGCGGCATGCGCGAGGCGCTGGCCGCGCTGCCCGCCGCGCGCGGCGTCGAGGCGCGTGCCCACGAACTGATCGCGGCCCGCGAGGCGGCGGAGCAGGAGTTGCAGCGCGGCCCTTTCCTGCCCTATCGCGAGATCCTGGCCCGCTCGATCGGCGCCGCCTGGCGCAGCGTGCTGGCGCGCGAACTGCCGCCGGAGCAGGCGCAGGCCTTCGCCGCAGCGCAGGCCGACTGGCCCGCATTCGCCGACACGCCGGGCGCGCTGCGGCGCATGGCCGCGCTGGCGCCGCTGGCGCTGCTCTCGAACTGCGATCCGGAGCCGCTGCGCGCCTGCGCGGCCCGTCAACTGCGCGCGCCGGTG
>CAYVPL010000130.1:0-7888 GCA_964453755.1 uncultured Planctomycetales bacterium | reverse complement strand
ACAAGCCGATGATCTACTACCCGCTCAGCGTACTGATGCTGGCGGGAATCCGCGACATCCTGGTCATCAGCACGCCGCAGGACACGCCGCGCTTCCGCGAACTGCTCGGCGACGGCGCCGCCTGGGGCCTGCGCATTAAATACGCGGTGCAATACTCGCCGGACGGGCTGGCGCAGGCTTTCATCATCGGTGAGGAGTTCTTGGCGGGCGCTCCAAGCGTGCTGGTTCTCGGCGATAACATTTTCCATGGAAGCGGGTTCAGCGCGTTGTTGGAAGCAGCTTCGAAGCGTGAGAGCGGCGCGACCGTCTTCGCGTGCCATGTCCAGAATCCGAATCGCTACGGAGTGGTCGAATTTGACGAACACGGTCATGTGTTGAGCCTTGAGGAGAAGCCGCAAAAGCCGCGCTCGCGCTTCGCGGTAACCGGTCTTTATTTCTACGATTCGAAAGCCGTCAAATTCGCCAAGAGCCTAATGCCAAGTCATCGCGGGGAACTCGAAATCACCGATCTCAACAGGAAGTACCTGGAAAATGGCAGCCTGAAGGTCACCAAACTAGATCGGGAATTCACCTGGCTGGACACGGGCACGTATGACTCTTTATTGGAAGCAAGTTCGTTCGTGCAAGCAATGGAAAAGCGCCAGGGCCTGAAGGTCGCCTGCATTGAGGAGATTGCTTGGGCGAGGGGTTGGATTGACGACTCAAGCTTGCAAGAGTTGGCCAAGAAGCTGATGCAATCCGGATATGGCAGATACCTGGATGAACTGCTTGAGGAAAAGCGCGGACACCGCCGATGACCGCGCCCGCGGATCTCGCCGGATTCTTTCCGCCCGGGATCGAGTTCGAACTGCAGGCGTTGCGCCTGCCGGAGCCGTCCGAGACCAGCGCCGCTGAGCGCGCCTTCGTTGCAGGGGCGTCGCCGAAGCGGCAGCGCGAATTCCTGAGCGGGCGCGCCGCCGCGCGCGCGGCGCTGGCGCGCCTCGGCGTCGCCGCGCACGACCTGCTGCCCGGCGGCGCGCGCGAGCCGTTATGGCCGCCAGGGATGACCGGCAGCATCACCCACACGGGAAGGTTCTGCCTCGTCGCGGTGGCGCCCCGCGCGCGCTGCGTCTCCCTAGGCCTGGACTGCGAACCCGACGAGGATCTGGCCGAGCCGTTGTGGCAGCGGGTCTGCACGCCCGTCGAGCGCTCCTGGCTGCGCGAGCAGCCGGCGGAGGGGCGCGGCCGCTGGGCGCGGCTCATTTTTTGCGCCAAGGAGGCCGCTTACAAGTATCAGCATCCACTGACGCGTTCCTTTCTGGGCTTCCAGGAGTTGAGCGTGAGTTTCGACGCGCCGACGGAATCATTCGGCCTGCATCCGGCGGCGCCAGGACCACTCCAAGAGGCGCGCGGCCGATGGCACCGCACCGCCGGCCTGCTGGTCTGCTTGGTCCTGCCGCACGGTGCCTGATTTTCATGGTTTATACTCCATCAGCATGCTCCTCCCCCTCCTTGCCCTCCTCCCTGCATTCGCGCAGGCCACCGAATACACCGACCGCCCCACCTGGGAGGCGGCCGTCAGCGGAGTCAGCACCGCTCCCTTCACCGGATTTGCCGGGGGCACCATCATCACGACTCAATACCAGTCCCTGGGCATGACTTTCACCCAGGGCAACGACTCGGTCTTCCTCAGCGGCGCCTTCGTCACGGACGGCGCGGGTGTCGCGTGCAACGGCGACATGGAAATCGTGTTCAGCGCCCCGCAGACCGCGATCGGCGTGGACTTCCCGGGCGCGCTGGTGATCGACTTGTACTCCGGCAACACCCTGGTCTACGCCAGCGGCGGCTTCGCCGGCTCGGGCGCGGGCTTCTTCGCCGGCATCGTCACCACCGCCACCTTCGACCGCGCGGTGATTGACGACTGGGTGGACGGCAGCGCCTACGTGGACAACGTTTCGATCGCCGGCGGCGGCGTCTCGCTCAGCAAGCAGGGCAGTTGCCCCGGCCCGGTGACGATCACCGCGCAGAACGCCACCCCGGGCGGCAACGTGGCCTTGGCGCTGGCGGGCAGCACGGGCTCCTTTGTCATTCCGCCGCAGTTCGTGTGCGGCGGCACCGCCCTTGGCCTGGGCGGCACGCCCAGCCTGGTGGTGATCGTCGGCGCCAACGGCAGCGGCGTCGCCACCATCGTCGGCAACTTGCCGCCGGGCGTCTGCGGCCGCTACATCCAGGTCGTGGATCTGAGCAGCTGCAAGACCAGCAACGTGCTGCAACTGTGAGCAGCCAGACGCTCATCCGTGCTCTGACCGGCCTCAGCGCCGCTCTGGGCATCGCAGCCGGACTTCCGGCGCAGACCCTGCCCGCCGGCGCATCCGCCGGCGGCCGCCTCCAGGCGACCACCGTCGAGGATTTCGAGTCTTACTTCCTGGTCGTCGGCGGCGCCGAAACGCTCAGCATCACGGTGCTGGACGAAAACACTTCCACCAACAACCAGGGTCCGGGCCTCGTGCAGGATGGCTGCGTCTACTCCTGCAACGCCGGATCCCTGCAGTGGAACGGCCAGAACTACTACGGCATGCCGTCGCAGAACTTGATGGCGAACAGCGGCGACGGCCTCTTCATCCTCCAGTACGACGCGCCCGTCCAATCCATCGCCTTCGACCTCTTCGCCTTTCAGGGCTACTCTGACACCGCAGTCGTCACCGTCTTCGACGGCAACGGCGCGCTGATCCACACGTCGGCGCCTCTGGCGGTGCCCGGTCCCGCGGGAGTGCCGTTCGCCTTCGCAGCGGCCGCGATCGGCTCCGTGCACATCCAGAGTCTGGTGTGGACTTGGAGCCCGATGATGGACGACCACGTGTTCGTGCGCGGCGGCGCCCCCACCCTGGCGAAGTCAGGCGCATGCCCCGGAGCGATTCGTCTGGATCTGACGTTCTGCACCGCGAACGCTCTCGTGGCGGTGCTCTACGGACCGGCCGGCTCTTTCGTGAAGAGCGGCAATCCCTGCAACGGCATGGCGCTCGGCATTCGCAACCCGACGCTGGCGGCCATCCTCGGCACCGACGGCAGCGGGGCAGCTGCGCTGACCTTCAACGCTCCGGCGGGCGCCTGCGGCCGCACCGTGCAAGGCGTGGACATCCAGAGCTGCACCCCGACCAACGCCCTGATCCTGTAGAAAACCCGCGCCAATTTCCCTCACCGCAGGCGGACACATCGGTTACCCTTGGTGAGGCTTTGGTCGGCCCTTGGGGCTGCCCCCATCCCTCGCTCAACCATTCCCCTTCACCCTCCCTCTCACGGGAACCTCACGTGAAACACCTCATCCTCTCCGCCCTCATCGCTTGCGGCGCCGCCACTTCGGTCAGCGCTCAGCAGTGCCTCGATCAGAATGCCTCGACCGACAACGCCTGCATGGCGGGCTTCGGCCAGACCGATCTGGCGCAGTCCTTCAAGCAGTCCGCCGCCGGCAACATCAACGGCGCCGGAATCTACATGGGCCCCTACGGCTCCCCGGAAACTCTCACGATCAGCCTCTGGTCCGCCCTGCCGAACGCCGGCGGCACCATGCTGGCCAGCGGCAGCGGCGTGGCTTCGCCGAACAGCTGGTTCGACGTCAGCTGGAACTGCGTCAACATCACGCCGAACGTGACCTACTACCTCGTCTTCAGCAGCACGGCCTCCATGTGCTACGAGGGCGACGTCTACAACGGCTACCCGCACGGCAACGTGTTCGCGAACCCGGGCTTCGGCTCCTTCCCCAGCTACGACTACACCTTCCGCACCTACAACTGCTGCGGCGGTAGCGGTCCGACCCTGGCGAAGAGCGGCAGCTGCCCCGGCCCGATGACCCTGAACGCGACGAACTGCACCCCCAACAGCCCGGTGGCCATCCTCTACGGACCGGCCGGCTCGTTCACCAAGAACGGCAACCCCTGCAACGGCCTGCAACTCGGCATCAGCAACCCGACCCTCGCGGCCATTCTGGGCGCGAACGGCAGCGGCAACGCTTCCCTGTCCTTCAATGCTCCGGCCGGCGCCTGCGGTCGTACGGTGCAGGGCGTGGACATCGCGAGCTGCACGCCGACGAACACGCTGATTCTGTAACCAAGAATCAGTGGATTCGAGCCCCGGCAGCACCCGCTGCCGGGGCTTCTTTCTTGACAGGCGGGTTTATTCAGCGAGACTAGGGACGTCGGAACAATTGTCTCCGGCACTTCCTTTTCCCTGTAACTCAATCCGCCCCTCGTGGGTTCATTTGTGAAACACCTCATTCTCTCCGCTCTCATCGCCTGCGGCGCCGCGACCTCGGTCAACGCCCAGCAGTGCCTCGATCAAAACGCGCCGACCAACAACGCCTGCATGGCGGGCTTCGGCCAGGTTGACCTCGCGCAATCCTTCATGCAGACCGCCGGCAACATCAATGGCGCCGGGATCTTCATGTACGCCGGCGTCGGCTCGCCGGAGACCCTGACGATCAGCCTGTGGGACAAACTGCCCAACGCCGGCGGCACCATGCTCGCCAGCGGCTCCGGCACGGCCTCCCCCGGCGCCTGGTTCGACGTGTCCTGGAACTGCGTCAACATCACCCCGGGCGTGACCTACTACCTGGTGTTCAGCAGCACCGCCTCCATGTGCTACGCCGGTGACGTCGCCAACGGCTACCCGCACGGCAACGTGTTTGCGAACCCCGGCTTCGGCTCGTTCCCGAGCTTCGACTACACCTTCCGCACCTACAACTGCTGCGGCGGCGGTGGCCCGACGCTCGCGAAAGTGGGCACCTGCCCCGGACCGATGCGTCTCGACGCCTCGAACTGCACGCCGAACAGCCCGGTGGCCATCCTCTACGGCCCGGCCGGCTCGTTCACCAAGAACGGCAACCCCTGCAACGGCCTGATGCTCGGCATCAGCAACCCGACCCTGGCTGCCATCATCGGCACCAACGGTAGCGGCAACGCCACGCTGTCCTTCAATGCTCCGCCGGCCGCCTGCGGTCGCACGGTGCAAGGCGTGGACATCGCCAGCTGCACCCCGACCAACACCCTGATCCTGTAGTTTCAGGATCGGTTCCGCGCGCCCCGGTGGCTTCGGCCCCCGGGGCGCGCATTTTTTCCACCAGGCAGATACTGGCCCAGACGGCTGGAGGTGGACGGACCCTAAACCCAGCCAAGCACGGAAGATAAGACCGGAAGCGGATTCCGGCCGAGGGCCGTTGTTCTAACTCCTTTCCTCCCAGGCTCTTAGGCCGGTCTGTCCGCAGCCGTCTGGGCCAGTATCCGGTGGTTCAGCGTCTTGCCGCCTGCCCTGCCTGCGGCGTGCTCCGCCGGATGAAGTCGCGGATGTCGTCGTTGGCCGTGACTTGGTCTTCCTGGCGCAGGTACATCATGTGGCCGCTTTCGTAGCCCTTCCACGTCATGCGGTCCTGGAAGCGGCCGGCAGGGTCCATGTTCCAGAGGGTGTACTTGGCGTTGAAGTAGTCCGTGCCGCCGTCGAAGTAGCCGGACTGCACCATCACGTGCAGATAGGGGTTCTCTGACATCGCCGCGCGCAGGCTCTCGCCGGTCGTGTCGCCCTCGCGGTTCCAGGGGTGGACGGGGCCGAACAGCCAATACTGGAGGTCGGTCTTGTACTGCAGAACTTCGCGCAGGTAGTAGTTGATCGCGGGCGCGAAGGCGTGATTCCACGAAGACAGGGCCGGATCGAAGTCGGGGCTGGTGCCGGAGTCTTCGCGGTCCAGGCCGCGGTAGCGCGAGTCGAGGCGGCCCACCGTCAGGCCGCGGTCGCGCAGCAGCTCCTTCCAGAAGAAGGAGGTGGGCACGGCGAAGTGATAGTTGAGCACCACTTCGGCGCTGAGGCCCGAATAGCGCGCGTAGGCCGCGGCCAGTTCGTGGCGGCGCGCCGTCTCCAGCGATCCGCCGCGCGCCATCGCCGGCAGCAGTTGGTCGAGCGTGAAGGCCTCCACCTCGGGCAGCAGATCGGCCAGCGCGCGCTGCTGCAGATCGGGCTCCAGCGCTTTGTGATACCAGGCGGTGGCGGCGTAGTAAGGCAGGTACAGCGCCTCTTCGACAACCCCGTCGCGGCGGATGCCCAGTTCGGTCGGCGACACGAGAATCACGCCGTTGAGGAACATCCACTGCGAATCCTGCAGCCGCGCCGCCAGCGCCGCCACGCGCGTCGTGCCGTAACTCTCGCCGATCAAATACTTCGGCGAAGTCCAACGGCCGTTGCGCGTCACGAAGGCGCCGACCCACCGCGCCAGATACTCGACGTCCTCGTTGACGCCGAAGAACTGTTCGCGCGGCGCGTCGTTGAGGATGCGCGAGAATCCGGTGTTGACCGGATCCACGAACACGATGTCCGCCACGTCGAGAATCGAGTTCGGATTGTCCTGAATGCCGTAGGGCTGGATCGGGTAGCCCTCGTCGTCAATGCGCAGCATGCGCGGGCCGGTGTAGGCGATGTGCATCCACACCGATGCCGAACCGGGGCCGCCATTGAAGGAAATCGCCAGCGGTCGCGTGCTCTTGTCGGCGACGTCGCTGCGCTCGTAGTAGGTGTAGAAGAGCGAGGCCACCGCCTTGTTGCTCTCGTCCCACACCGGCTGGGTGCCGACGGTGACGCGATACGGCACCGAGACGCCTTTGATCATGGCGGTGCCGTCGCTGGTCACCGCGGCGTCGGCCACCACTTGGACGGCGTCGGCAGCTTCCTCCGGAGTCGGAGTCTTGGCCGGGTCCGGCTCTTGGAACAGGAGGGCGGTCAGCAGGAGGAAAGGCGTCGCGAGCATGCCAGGAGTGTCCGCATCGGGCCCGCGGATTGCCACTCCGCAGCCTCTGCTAAAGTCTTTGCGCCGACCGATCCGAGCCGCGTGCGCCGCCCCCTGCCCCTTCTCCGTCCCCCCCGCGGGACGCGGACTCCATGAGCGGAGGCCTTGCGCTCGCGGCCCTGCTCCTGCAGGCCCCCGCGCCCGCGGCGCCGGTGGACTTCAACCGCGACGTGCGGCCGATCCTGGCTGAAAACTGCTTCGCCTGCCACGGCTTCGACGAGAAGGCGCGCAAGGCGGATCTGCGCCTGGACATTGCCGAGTCCGCCTACGCCGAGCGCGAAGGCGTCACGGCCATCGTGCCGGGCGCGCTGAACGCCAGCGAATTGTGGCTGCGCATCACGTCCGAGGAAGCGGACGAAGTGATGCCGCCGCCCAAGTCGAAGCGCAAACTCAGCGCGGAGCAGAAGCGGATTCTCGGCGCGTGGATCGAGCAGGGCGCGCCCTACGCGGCGCACTGGTCCTTCGTGGCGCCGCAAAAAATCGAGGCGCCGGCGGCCGCGGATCATCCGGTGGACGCTTTCGTGCGCGCGCGCCTGACCGCCGCCGGTCTCAGCCCGGCGCCGGAAGCGGATCGCGCCACGCTGATCCGCCGCCTCAGCCTGGACCTCACGGGCCTGCCGCCTTCCGCGGCGGAAGTGCTCGCCTTCGCCGCCGATCCGGATCCGCAGGCCTACGAGAAGCTCGTGGACCGCCTGCTGCAAAGCGAGCACTTCGGCGAGCGGCTGGCTCTCGACTGGCTCGACGCCGCGCGTTACGCGGACACCAACGGCTTCTCCATCGACGGCGGCCGCCACGCCTGGCTGTGGCGCGACTACGTCATTCATTCCTTCAACCAGAACAAGCCCTACGACCTCTTTCTCACCGAGCAATTGGCAGGCGACCTGCTCGAAGGCCGCGGCGAAGAGCAGTTGATCGCCACCGGCTTCCAGCGCAACAACATGGTGACGCACGAAGGCGGCACCATCGCCGAGGAGAATCTGACGAATTACAACGCCGACCGCGTCAAGACCCTGGGCGAGGCGGTGCTCGGCCTCACGCTCGGCTGCGCGCAGTGCCACGACCACAAGTTCGATCCGATCACGCAGC